>JAGRBZ010000197.1 GCA_020433805.1 Anaerolineae bacterium | reverse complement strand
TTGAGTGCTTTTTTACGTACTACGCAATACGCACTACTTTTTATGAATCGTTGTGGCGAAAAACTAATGACACTAACACATTTCTATATAACGTAGTAACTCAACAAAGAGGTAAAAAATGAACACCTTATCTTCTCCTTAATCTACAGTAAAGAATACCGTTAGTATCTTCAATTCATTGCAGACAAAACTTATTGGTTTTTTTCTGGCACTGTCGCTGCTGCCGTTGCTGGCCATCGGCATTTTAACCGGCTGGGAGATTGACCGGGCTTTACACACCCATGCCAACGATGAACTTGTTACCCTGGCCACAATTCAAGCCGATGAGGTTAATGCCTGGCTCGATAACCACTTGAAAGAAATAAAAGTAATAGCCGGTTCGGGCGAGGCCCAGTCGATGGAGCCTGATAAAATTGAGGAAATTGTTACACTGTACGCCCAAGAGTACACGCAGTACGAAACCATTTTCGTCGCCGGTCGTGATGGAATGACCATCTTTCATAATAACAGCGACACGCCACTTGATCTAAGCAGTCGGGATTATTTGCAGAAAGCCTTACAAGGGGAGCCCAATATTTCCGATGTAATTATTTCTAAATCTACCGGACATGTTATCGTCGTCGCTGCCGCGCCCATTATCGTCGATGGACAAATTATCGGCGTTGTTGGCGGCACAATACCAACAACAGCAATTGTCGAACTGTTGACCCATAGCTGGACAGGAGAAAGCGGTGAAGCCTATTTGGTTAACGGCGAGGGTTATATGATTACCCCCTCCCGTTTTACTGACGAGCTAAAAGCCGAGGGATTGATCAAAGAGAAAACTGAACTTGAACTTCAGGTAAACACTATGGGTGTCCAAGAGGCACTGGCCGGCAAATCAGGCGTGGATGAATATTTAGACTATCGCGGCATGCCAACTTTAGGTGCCTATACGCCTATTGAGCAGATGGACTGGGGTCTTCTCGTTGAAATTGACTCGAGCGAGGCTTTCGAAACAGTCATTCAAATACAATATCTGGGGGTTATCACCGGTTTAATTACAGCCGTAATCGTGGCCGCGGTGGCCTTTTTCTTGGCCCGAAAAATAACGCAACCGATTTTGAACATGTCTGAAGCAGCCCGCCGCTTGGCAATTGGCGACGTCAACCAAACCATCGAAGTGAAAAGCAACGATGAATTAGGGGTTATGGCCTCGGCCTTTCAAGAAATGATGGCTTACATGCAAGAGATGACCACTGCCGCCCAACGGCTGGCCCAAGGTGATTTGACAGTCAATATGCAGCCCCGCTCTGAGCAAGATACGCTTGGGCAGGCCTTTAAGCAGATGCTAGTCAACCTGCGCGGCCTGGTACATCGAATAACCGAGAACGCGACCAATGTGCAGGTAGCCTCAAACCAACTTAATGACGCATCCAGCCAGAGCGCCGAAGCAACCAACCACATTGCCGGCACAATGCAGCAAATCGCCCACGGGGTTAGTCAACAATCGGAGAGTATCAATCACGCCGTCTCAGCCGTAAGCCAAACCAACCGAGCCATTGAGGGTATTGCTCAAGGTGCCCAGGAACAAGCGACTGCCGTTACACGCGGCGCAATGATGGCCAGCCAAATTGCCCAGACAATTGAGGACATAGCGCAAAACGCTGAAGCATCGGCTGATAAAGGTATCCACTCTAACAAAACTGCTCAAGCAGGTGCGCAGACCGTTCATCAGGCTATCAAGACTCTAGACAGTATTAAAGTGGCTGTTGAACTAGCCGGCGACAAAGTAACCGAAATGGGGCAACTCTCAGGCCAAATTAGCGGCATCGTTGAAACTATTGACGATATTGCTTCGCAAACCAACCTGCTGGCCTTGAATGCCGCCATCGAAGCGGCTCGGGCCGGTGAACACGGCAAGGGCTTTGCCGTTGTGGCCGATGAAGTCCGCAAGTTGGCTGAAAAGTCAGCTATGGCTACCAAAGAGATCGTTAACCTCATCAGCAATATTCAGAACAGAGTTATCGAAGCTGTTCATGCGATGGAAAAAAGTTCTAGTGAAGTTAACAACGGTGCTATCCAGGCCGAGCAGGCCGGGCAGGCCTTAACCAATATCCTTAACTTGATTGAAGGGATGCAACAAGATGCTGCCGATGCCGTTAGATTAGCCAAGCATGCCCGCACAGCCGGCGAAGAACTAAGCCTTACTATGGACAGTGTCTCGGCCGTAGTTGAAGAGAATACAGCTTCAACCGAAGAGATGGTTGCTACCTCAATTGTGGTTCAAGAGGAAATCGAGTCGATATCTCGCGTTAGTCAAGAGAACGCCACGATGATCGAAGGAATTAGCGCCTCGACCGAAGAAATGAGTGCTCAAGCTGAAGAAGTGACCGCCTCGGCTCAAGTTTTGGCTGATATGGCCGCCCAGTTACGCCAGGTTGTTGCTCAATTCAAAGTGAATGCTTCTGATCAGATCGTGGCTAAGCCCGTTACCCCGGCTCCATCAACCATCACCGATGTAATCCACGAACGATATACCCCTGGTCATCACCGAGTGAGAAACGGTCACTAAAATTTAAACCCAGGATTGGGCCGAACTTGGTCCAATCCTGGGTCATCTACAGACCCAAAAAAGGTCTATACTATTCTTAGAACATAGACTACAGCTAACTTTTCAAACGAAACCTATTATAGAAAAGGATTGAAACTGATGCCGAACCTGGTAGACCAATACTACATCAATGACAATAATTTGAGCTTACGCAAGGAATTTATCCAACTTTCACCCGCCGAAATTCGCATTCTTAAGGAGCTGGTCGGTTGGGCTGAAGGCATCGCCGCATCGCTGGCTAAAGATTTCTATGACCATCAGTTTAAATTTCGCCCTACCCGCGCCTTTTACGAAGCTTTCGCCCGGCAGAGGCAGATGCCCCTGGCAAAGGTGCGCCAACATTTGGAGCATGTGCAGGCTGAATATTTTCGCCAAATCTTTCAAGAAGCGGTTTCGGGTGACTTTGGCCCTGCTTACTTTGAAAAACGGCTCGGAATTGGTCGCCTTCATAATACCATCAATCTACCACTCAAATGGTATATTGGCAGTTACAGTCTCTATCAAGCCTTAGTACGCAAATATCTCTTTCGCCGTTTTTGGTATCGGCCCGGCTGGCGAGCCAAGGCCGAACAGGCCATCTTTACCGTGTTCAACTATGACATACAAGCCGTATCAGATGCCTTCTTCTACGATTATCTCGATTCGATTGGGCTGGATCTCAGCCAAATTCAGCCTGAGACGGTAGAACACGATCTCTCCGAGTCGTATAATGTATTAAAGCAAACGGTCCGTGGCACTATCGAAGAAACAACGCGTATGGGTCAGTTTATGGTTGAAGCCGGATCGCAGTTGACCCAGGTGGCCGAACAGGCGAGCCAGGCTACGGCGCAGATTGCCATCACCATGCAACAGATCGCTCAAGGTACGGCTCATCAATCCAACAGTGTGACCCAAGCAACCCATTCGATTGAACATATGATGCAGGCTATTGATGAGGTAGCCAAGGGTGCCCAAGAGCAAGCCGTAGCCGTATCCCAATCGGCTGAAGTAACGCATAAAATAACGGGAGCTATTCAACAAGTAACAAAAAACGCCCAAAACGGATATGAAGAAGCCACCGTCGCAGCCGAAACCGCACGCCGGGGAGCCAATACAATTGAAGCAACGATTAAGGGCATGCAAACCATCAAAGACACGGTGGGGGTTTTGGCCCAAAAAATTCAGGAAATGGGCCAGCGTTCCGGGCAAATCGGGGCCATTATTGAAACTATTGATGATATTGCTTCTCAAACCAATCTTCTCGCGCTCAATGCCGCTATTGAGGCCGCCCGGGCCGGTGAGCAAGGCAAGGGTTTCGCGGTTGTCGCCGATGAGGTTCGCAAGCTGGCAGAAAAATCCACAGCCGCTACGGGTGAGATTAGCCACCTCATCAGCGGCATCCAAAAGACGGTATCTGAAGCAGTGGCCGCCATGGACAAAGGCAAAACCGAGGTAGATCTGGGTGTCAGTCGCGCCGATGAGTCGGGCCAAGCGTTGCATCATATTTTACAAGCCGTGGAAACCGTCACCCTGCAAGTCGAAGAAATCTCCACAGCAGCTCAAGAAATGGGTGTCTCATCACAAACGTTACAAGGAAATGTTGAAAGGGTATCGGCGGTTGTCGAAGAAAACTCGGCAGCTACGGAGGAGATGGCGGCCGGTTCGCACGAAGTTACATTGCTAATCAATGACATCGCCAGAGTGAGCGAAGAAAACAGTGCTGCTGTAGAAGAAGTAAGTGCCTCGGCCGAAGAGATGAGTGCCCAAGTACAAGAGGTCAACACTTCGGCACAAACTATCAACCAGATGGCTCAAACTCTAAAGGATACCATCGCTTGCTTCAAACTAAACACAACAAACCCATCAAAACCGGCATCCGATAAAACGCCATTGCATTCAAATGGAACAGCCCATATGGGGGTAAAACATCACGTTCCGGCGCATGCCTTTAACGGCCATCACTAAGTATTTTAATATCTGCGAATGAATTCACAGCCTGATAGAAGAAACGTGTTGAAAACACGTTAAGGGGAAACCCAATAACCTGTTTTAACAAGTTTTCTTTAGCAGCGACCGAATTCATTCGGTGCGATAGGCCGGATGGCTACAAACCACGAATGTCCGAATCCTCTCAGCTAAAAATAATTTCAAAAACTCCTGCGGATAGAAATAGTTGACTACCGCAGGAGTTTTTTATTATTAGATCAAACCTCATGACTCAACTGTCGAATGTGAACAATTTCAGAGGCATCCAAACCCAACGACTCCAGAAAATCTTGATGGGCTTCCGGCAGGCTTTGCTCAAACGCTTGATGCCAGCGCAGCATGGCGGCATCATCCAATCCGGCTTCCCGGAGTAGAGCTGTCCATGCCGATTTATCGAGCACGCGACCTTGGATGATGTAGTGAGCCTGTCCTAAAAGGTCGAGAACCAACCGTTGCTGTTCGCGTAACTGCTGTATCTCTTGGTTTAAGGCGATGAGCCGGGCTTCTAGCGCATGAGTGAGGTCGTCGGCATTATCGGCCCGGAGCAGTTCCCCAATACGTTCGAGCGACAACCCTGCCGCCCGATAAGTCCGAATTCGCTCCAGGCGAGCCAGGTCTGCCTCACTGTAGAGCCGATACCCGGCGGGACTTTTATTGCTGGGCGGCAAGAGGCCGATGCGGTCGTAATAAAGCAGCGTGCTGCGTGACAGTTGGGCTAGCTCACCTACCTGTCCAATGGTGTACATGCAGTTTCCTCCAAAGGGTGGCGATCAGGCTCAACAAAGCGCGTTCGGGCCTCGGTGCTGAATAATCGCTCAGGGCTATAGTAATGAAGGAGCACCTCTTTAGCCTCGTTGACCAAATCGGGGTTTAGCACCAGAAAGCGTTGCCAATCGGCTACCGGCTGTTGAGCCAGGCGCAGTCCAATTACACGCATTAAGGCTTCGGTGATGGTCTGGTGGTATTTATCGTACGCGCCGAGATGTTCGGCAAAAGCGCGGATACTCCGCCCCACGCGCTCGACCGCCGGCTCAAGGCCATCTTGTAGGATACAAAGAAAGGCTAACCGCAAATGGGCTTTGTGATTGAAGGTAGCGGGGGTAAGCTTCAGGGCTTCAAAATCAGCTAAAAATTGTTTGTCATCTTGGGTAAGCATGGTTCTCTCCAATGAATAGGGTATCATGTGTCGTCATTGGAGCCATTATAAACCCTACACGTATAGTCAGGTCAAGCCTTCTTTGAAGATTTACACCACTTTAGCCACAACCAAGGTCACATCGTCGTGCAAAGGGTGACCGGCGGCCCAATCTTTGCCCAACTGCTTAATGTGTTCCAAAATAGCGTTAGCGTTGGCCTCTGACACCTCGAACTGCTGGAGAGCCTGGTACAAGCGGTTAAACCCCAGAAATTGGCCAGCAGCGTTAAATTGCTCAACCACGCCATCTGACATTAAGACAATGGCTTCGCCCGGTGCCAGATCAAATGAAGTGACTTGATAATCGGCTTCATGGGTAATACCGAGCGGCAGCCCTGAAATAAGCACTTCTTTTACGGGGGCAGTAGGCCTCAAGATATAAATGGGCGGAATGCCGCCCCCGCTGGCCGAAACAGTAATGCCACCATCCGGCTTTTCCTCCAATTCAAGCAATAAGAGCGCCATATTGAGTTGTTTGCCCAGGCCTAATTTACAAAGAATCACGTTAAGTTCATCTAACAGAGCCTCAATATGGTGACCTCTATGGGCTAAAAGCAGGGCTTTCGTCATTGAGACCATCAAGGCTGAACTGACGCCGTGGCCCGTGGCGTCGCCCAAAATCAAAAGTTGCTTGTCACCAACACGCGTCAAAAAATCGTAGTAATCACCGCCCACTTCTGAAGCAGTTTCTTGCCAGGCGGCGACATCGAGGTAGGGTAGCGAAGGGGTAGCGAGGGGCAACATCGAGCGCTGAATTTGTCGGGCATTTTCTAATTCTGCTGATTTACGTTTATTTTCAGTATCAAGTTGCGCCAGTGTGGCGGATTGCTGGTCACGCAGCCGTTTCTTTTCTAGACAGGCGTTGATCCGGGCTTTGAGTAGGATAGGGTCAAACGTTTTTGGCAAGTAGTCTTCTGCACCCAACTCAATAGCCTTGATAATGCTTAAGAGTTCCTCCTGGGCCGAAATGACAATGACCGGGATGTCTCTTAGTTCGCGGCGACTTTTCATCTCGGTCAGTACCTGGTAGCCATCGATTTCGGGCATGAGGATATCCAGCAAAACCAGGTCGACCGGTTGATTTTGCAGGATGTCGAGAGCTATCCGGCCATTTTCAGCCAAAATGGTACTATGCCCCAGGTTTTTGACCGCCATCGATATCTTGAGGCGATTTATCTTATAATCATCAACAACGAGGATACGACCCGGATTGGGAAGCATCTACTTAGATCCTTTCATGGTTCGGCGCAAACGACAACCAAAGCCGACGTCACATCTTTATACTCTCGCTTAACATATTATACCACTAGAGCTGCGCCATCTAACGTTCGGGCCATGACTTGTTTCTCAAGTTCTCGGCACAGGGCAGTGAGGTTGGTTGCCCAAAATTAGCCACCTCCGATTTTAGCCTGTGGGTTACGCTATGTAGGCTTCCAAATATGCTTCGCAATCTTCGGCCACAGCATTGGCTATCGTAGCAATTATATAAGGAGCCGCTTCACCAGACCAACGGCGACATATGATACAGTTGGATTTCGACCCATCCGGTTGAGAAACGCCCTTTAGAGAACGCCCTTTAGGGAATGCCCTCAATTTTCTTATACCCCTTTTTTAGTAGGGCGAAATGTGATATACTTAAAGCACCTCTGTTTTTCCAACCGCATCTCGATGAGACGACTTTGATCCAGACTGGTGGGCCTGAATTGGCCCTTCATCAGATCATGTTAGTCAAAGTTTGGTTACAGGAACGATGAGCTTACCCTTTTAGCCCAGAGTACACCTTTAACCACCATAATCCTCAAAACAACCCTGCGTCCAGATGTAGTTTAGACACCATAATACAAAATACAAACTCACACTCACCAAATTTAAGAGCCAATTACCATACCTGCTAAACAGATAGAACAATTTGTAAACAGAGGAAAACTTCTGTCAATTCAATTTTACTCAATGAGGAGGCAAAATAATGACGAGGTATTTTGTTCAGGGCACCTACACAGCAGAAGGCGTCAAGAGGCTCATAAAAGATGGGGGGAGCGGCCGCCAGGAATCCGCCAGCCAGCTTTTTGCGGCGGCCGGGGGTTCCCTGGAATGTCTCTATTTTTCCAGCGTTGGCCCCAGCTACTACATTATTATTGATATGCCCGACAAAGAAAGCGCGATGGCAATCGCCGCTACGGGCGTTGTTAACGGTACGATAACGGTCGACCAGGTCGTCGAACTGTTAACGCCGGTCGAAATGGATGAGGCGATCAAGAAAACGCCATTGTACCATTCACTAGAAAAGTAGTGAATTATCGCCATATCTTTTATAACAAAATATCCGAGGCGGCTGCCGTCGCAAAACCTATTAATTAGGACGGCCACAAGCCCATCACCTGGCGCATAATGGCCAGTTCGCCGGTGTGATAGGCGTTGTGGCTGGCAATAACGTTGATTTCTCGCAGGATATTGTGCCGGTGTTCGCCGCTGTTGGGCAAGGGCGCAAAGAGATCAACCGCCGGGTCGTTGATGATCGCAACCAACGCTTGCCGGTCGGCGTAGAACTGCGCGATGGTCTGCTGCCAGCCGGTCAGATCGGTCTCAGCCGATGGGTCGGGCCACAGATCATCGGGGAAATTGGGCCAGTGGTAGTTATCGGACTGGATGTAATCGAGGATGTCTTTCTGACAGATACGGATATGCTCAAGCAGGTGCCAAAAGGTGTAGTCGGCATTCGGCAGCCGGGTGTTGATCTGCTCGGCGGGAAAATCGGCGACTGCATCTTCGAAATCCATATGCGCTTGCCGGAGGGTGAGCATGCGCACCAGTTGGTTTCTTACTTCTGCATTATTGTTCATGGTGTTAATCCTTTAGCAACCGGCTCAATGTGGGGCTGCATTGTAGCAGAAAAAGGGTGATTAATAAATTTAGGGGCTTACGGGCGTCGGCAGAAATCAGGTTTTGTGGGTATCTTTTTTTCACACTATTGCCTGGGAGATAGTGCGTAGTGCGTAAAAAGTGATAACCGGAACGTGATCCGTATGGTCTGCCGCGCCACAAGGTTCGATCACAGTTGTGATCGTATGGTCTGCCGCGCCACAAGGTTCGATCACAGTTGTGATCGTATGGTCTGCCGCGCCGAAAGGTTCGATCACAGTTGATCGTATGGTCTGCCGCGCTAGAGTAGTTTTGGTTGAGGAACGAAACGCGATGAATAGAGGAAATAGATCGAGGCCAGGCTTACGACTCTTCGGTCTCGACGGTAGTCATAGTCGCCACAATCTGCATGGTCTCTACGCTGACGGTGCAGACCCGACCCAGCAGATCGATTACCTGTTCTTTGTAATCGCGGAAGTCATAGGTGTTGAACTTCTCGCGGATGGTGGGGTCGCGCGGCGTGCGCTCTTTGTAGCGATCAAGCACCCACTCTAAGGCCGAGCGGTTGCCCAAACGATAGTCCCAGGCGGCGGGCGTACTGCTCCAGCAAATCTTGAAACGGCTTGCGCAGCACGCTCTCGTTGCGAGAGCCGCCGTAGCGAATAATTTTATCGACTTTGGTATGGTATTGGCGAATGAGCTGAATGGACAGGGCCGGTCCCTTTGGTCAATCTCAACAGAGGCTATCTTCTATTGTAACCAATCCGGCCGGGGTGACCAGTGATGACAATTAAATGGATGTGGAAGCAGCAAGGAAACGTCTGAATGGTGTTGAGGATGGGGCAGGCTTTCCATGAGAGTTGAAGAAATGCCTACTCCTGCTATAATAGTGACAGTGAAATGAAATGGCGCTATTCCCCAGGAGGTAATGTATGACGGTTCCGGGCATCACCTTAGAGTTACCCCCCGCTCTTTATCAACGTTTGATCGAGGTCGCAGAAGCATCCCATCAGTCGCTAAACGACGTTGTTCTTCAATCCATTCAGACCGGCTTACCACCCAGTCTGGAGCATGTACCTGAGCGTTTTCGCGCTGATTTAGTCGCGTTAAACCAGTTGAACGATGAGGTGTTATGGGATGTTGCTGCCCTTGATTTAGCTGACGATAAGGCCACGCTTTATGAGGAACTGTTAGACAAGAACCAACAGGGGCAATTAGAAGCAAGTGAGCAAGCGCTCTTAGATACCCTACGTGAAGAAGCGGACTTGTTCATGTTGCGTCGTGCTTATGCCTATGCGCTTTTAAAGTGGCGAGGTCATCGCATCCCTACTGTGGCTGACATGCAAACGCCATGAGCAAGGCTTACATTCCTGTTGAAGTCCGGCGCCAAGTTGCTGAAGAAGCGCGTTATCGCTGTGGCTACTGCTTAACCGCCCAACGCATCATTGGTCGCCCGATGGTGATCGACCATCTCGTTCCAGAGGCGCAGGGTGGTCCAACGACTCGTGAAAACCTTTGGTTAGCCTGCCGCCGTTGTAATGAATTCAAAGGTGCGCAAACCCACGCCGTTGACCCTCACACCCAAAAAAACGTCCCCCTTTTTAATCCCCGCCAACAATCGTGGCGGATCCACTTTACTTGGAGCAGCGATGGAACCGAAATCCTCGGTTTAACTGCTATCGGACGAGCAACAATCGCCGCTTTGCGGTTGAACAATCGTGAAATCGTGGCCGCCCGCTCATTGTGGGTGCAGGCCGGCTGGCATCCGCCGCGTGATTAGCCGTATAAATAGCCGTAGGTCGGGTTGAGAAACGAAACCCGACTACGACTCTTCGACCTCGACCGCCGTCATAGCCGCCGCAATCTGCATGGTCTCCACGCTTACGGTGCAGACGCGGCGGGCTGAGATTGCCAATTTACGCCATCCGGCGGTCTTAAATCTGGAACAATTTAGCAAATTGTTCTACACCCTGCCTAAGTTCGGAATGACTACTATCCGCTTCAGATCACTGTGGGATAGATAACGCGCAATTTTGTTGAAATTTGTGACTTTCCCCCAGGTTGCTTAAAATGGTTAATAGCTGTGGCTTCACGATGCACAGCTAACCGTAGCCACAACTATACCCAACTTTCAAGCCCTCATACATACTCACGCTCATCGATTGCGGTGCGGACCTTTTAATTCCCTCTAAAAATTTGTGAATATACCTGCACAGCGCGCAGGCGCAAGTGTCTGTGTAAATCTGTGGATAAATCTGTAAACGTCGGCTTCTAAAGCGGCTTCTTTTGCCAAACAAGAGAGGAGTTTATGCCAATTTAAGAAGAGGGGAAAGCTTTGTCGCAGTTTTTGATATCGTAAAGCTGTAACAGTGTAATAGTTCACGGTATAGGAAGAAAATCACACAAAAACCATAGGCTATTAAAAGATGACGAGGGATATATGAAATTCTTATTAACCATTCAATTATGCTTACTGGCTATTATCGTTGCGGGACTTAATGTTGCTGATGTACAGGCCCAAGAACCAACCGAGGCAACGGCTGAACTGGCAGATGTCGACGGTAATGTTGTGGGACAGGCCACACTGGTTTCCGGAGCGGAAGGCTTGCAAATTCAGGTAGAGCTGACCGGCTTGAACACAACTGAGGGTGAGCACGGCATCCACGTACACGAGGTTGGCAGTTGTACACCTGATTTCACCGCTGCCGGAGGTCACTACAATCCGTTTGGTGCCGAAGCAGGCCAAGCCGCCGGCGATATGAATTTGCAAAATATGGATTTGGCTGCGGATGGCTCCGGTTCGTTCGAGTTCACCTCTGATGCCTTAACGCTGGGGGCGGGTGAAGCCACATTGTTTGATGATGATGGGAGTGCCATTGTTGTTCACGCTGAACCGAATGACGAAGTCGGCGGGGCCGGCGCGCGCCTGGCTTGCGGAATTATTGTGGCATCATCAGCCGATATGGTAGAGTCACCGGCAGCATTACCTCAAACCGGCGGAGACAGCAGTTCCTCATTGCCGCTACTCGCAATTATCATGGGAAGCCTGATGCTCCTCGTCGGCGGGTTACCTCGGCTGGTCCACAAAGCTTCTTAATTTCTTTCGCACTTACGCACTTGATGTCATTTCGAGCGACGAAGGAGCGAGAAATCCCTCAGCACGTTGTTTGTAAGTGAACGTTGTAGGAGATTTCTCCGCCTTCGGCCTCGAAATGACATGGTTTACAATAGTGGCTTGATCTCTATCGTTTCAATCCGATTGGTCGATAAAGCCGCTCGCAGCCGTCGGTTGACCGGCACGTTGTTTAGAAACAACGTCCGCATTTCAGGGTCGTCAATTCCGGCGGCGGTGCGCTTTAATACGTCTGCCGCCATGCGTAACGCGGCTTTGGCTCGATCATCATTGCAGGCGTGAAAGACGGCATAGCACTCATACATCGTATTGATCGGAAAGGGTAATCCTTCCCCGGCGGTCGATTCGATGGCCTGCCAGATTTTGTCGGCCAAAGCCAGAGCCTCGTCGTGCCGACCCTGGGTTAGATAGACGACCGCCTGTTTGCACTGCGAGGTTAAATGCAAATGGGGCGTGTCGCTGTTAACGGCAATCGCTTCATCAAATGTAATTTCTGCCTCGGTGAGGTGCCCGGTTCGCAATTGGAAATCGCCCCAATAAAGCAAAGAATATCTCAAACTAAAGCTCACCTTCAACGCTTTTTGGCTGGCAATAGCGGCTCGATATTGTCTTGCGGCGGCTTCTGTTTGCCCAAGGTTATCCAGGATAAGGGCATACAACGAAAGCGTATTGGCCTCGTTCATTTTACGGCTTTGCTGCTGCGAAATCTCCAGGCTTTTTAGGGTGTGTTCTTTGGCCTGTTCATAAGCGCCCAACAAGACATAGGTTTCGGCCAGATTGTTGTGCGCATCGCCTAACTTGGCTCGATTATTGACTTGCGTGTACAAATGCAACGCCCGCCGATCACAAACCAGGGCCGGCCCAATATTGTAGGCTTCCGCGTAAGCCGGGGCCAGACGACTGTAGACCAGGGCCTGGCCGGGTAAATGGCCCAACGCCTCAAATATAGCCAGAGCTTTTTCCAGAACGGCCACAGCTTTATCAAACTGACCATCGTAAAGATAGTTGCGACCCGACTCACAGTACAACCGGGCTTCAAACTCCGGGTCGTTTATGGCTTTAGCCAGCGCAAAGGCCTGGTCTAAGTAAGTACGCGCCTGTTTCGGGGTGGACACCTGGTCTAATGAACTCATACTCCAAATAAGATAGGTTTCCGCTTCAAGAAGAGACCAGGCCGGATGTGGGTGCGTTAAGGCCATGATCCGTTTGATATAGGGCATTATCTCATCAAGGGTGTTGATCGAGTCGAGTAACGTCAGTTGTTTGACCAGCAGAAAGGGCAGAACATCAGACGTAGACTCGGTTTGAAGGTGCGGCATATCGACAGCCATTTGCAGCAATTGCGCTCCCTCAAAACCCAACCCTTCATGGGCAAAGAAGGCCACCAGGCCGGCGGCACTGTGCCGCAGTTGCTCCACTGCCGATGTTTCTACAGCCCAGCGCCACCCCTGGCGGATATTGTCGATCTCCAAGCGCAAGGCTGCGCCGGTTTGGGCGGCTGCTTCTCCGGTTAGCAGTTTGGCTTTCTCTTGAAGCAACGTGAGAAAATAGTGGCTGTGCCGGGTTCGCACCTGTTCCACGTGGGCCGGCTGCGCCTCAAGCTTGCGCAAGGCCAATTGGCGCAGGAGTTCGTGCGCCATATAACGGCCATCACCACTACCCCGCAGCAGCGACTTGTAACGCAGCCGAGTCAGCACCAGCGGCGAGGTGCCGGTTACACTTTGCGCCGCGGCCAGGGTGAAGCCCCCGCGAAAGACGGCCAATTGAGACAAAATTGCTTGTTCGGTAGGTGTTAACAAACCCCAAGAGTGTTCAAACACGGTCGCGATATTGCGATGCCGGGGCGAAATGTCGCGCAAGTCGGTTTCTAAAAGATCGAAATCTTTTTCCAGAGCGGCGGCAATTTGGGCCACGGAAACGTCTCGCACCCAGGTTGCGGCCAACTCAAGGCCCAACGGCAAGCCCTCCACCAGTTGGCAAATGCGAACCACGTGGCTAAGCGTTTCTTCAGACAAAACAAATGCTTTATTGATGCGATGCGCCCGGTCAGTAAAAAGACGGATAGCGGCATAACGAGCCGCGTCCGGCTCAGTCGCCCGATCGGGATAAGGTAGGCCATGCAGACGAAACAGATCTTCGCCTTGCGCATTAAGCCGCTCGCGCGAGGTGGTTAAGAGTACTACTTCCGGCACAGCCTCGATCACATCGATCAGCAACTCTGCCCCGCCCTCAATCACATGCTCCAAGTTATCTATCACCACCAAAAGCTGTCGGTCGCGCAAGATGGTGATAATTTCAGCCTGGGGCGACTCTGAACCCCTAAAGGTGATGTCCAGCGCTTTGGCGATAGCGGCCGGGATTTCGGCGGCGGTCTGGACGCCGTCCAGCGGCACAAAGAAGACGCCATCGCGAAAGGCTTCGCGTTCGGCGCGGGCAGCCTGAAGCGCCAACCGCGTTTTGCCGATGCCACCCGGCCCCACCAACGAGATCAACCGGTAACGCCGCTCGGTCAAGCGTTGGCTGAGTTGCTCAAGCTCCGCTTCCCGGCCAATGAAGGGCGTGGTGTTCTCCGGCAGTGTGTAAGCGCGTGTGGGAGATAAGGGCTGGGGCAATGGTGTTTCTATCGAGGCAGCAGCGAGCGTCCCCGCCTGAATTTCTTCATGGAGCAGCAGCGTTTCGGCCTCTGGCTCGACGCCCAGTTCGTCTCGCAAAATCGCGGCGCAGGTTTGAAACTGCGTAAGCGCTGCGCTGCGTTGTCCTTGCGCGGCTAAAACCCGCATCAACTGACGATGAGCACGCTCGTGCAGTGAGTCCATCGCCAGTTGATGGCGAGCGTAATGCTCGGCATCGGCCAAGTGGCCACTGCTTTCGGCAGCCTGGGCCAGTCGCTCCAACTGTTTGAGCATCTGCATATGCAGCCGCTCACGCCACACAAAAAGCCACTCTTCAAAAGCCAAACAGTCGTCCAGAAAAAATCCGGTCAAAAACGCATCGCGATATAACGACACGGCTTGTCTGAGGTTCGTTTGACAGTCCTGGCAATCAGCAAGATGGGCGTGTTTATGCTTTTCGGTCTGTTGGATTGAATGGAGAAAGTGGCTCACATCGAGCCAGCATTGATTGGTGGGATTAAAAGCGACAGTCTGACGCGTAATATCCAGAAGATGACTGTCACCCAGATGGCGCTTTAAACGTGACAGGGCCACCCGCAAGTTGTTACGAGCCTGGTCAAGGGGCATATCGGGCCAAAAAAGGCCGATGAGGGTATCGCGGCTGTGGGGCTGGTTCGCTTCTACAGCCAGATAAGCCAACAAGGCCTGCTCTTTGCGGCGCGGCTCGATAGCAGTGGGGTTGGCCCGGCGATGCATCGACCACGGGCCAAGCAAAGATATTTCTACAGCAGCGTCAGAACTATCCATAAGCTTTGCATTTACTGAATGAAGTTGGTTGGTATTTGACGTCTAAATCCGGGGAGTAAGGAGTAAAGTGTAGGAAATAAGAAGGGTGATCAGTGTGGATTTATCTGCTACTCCTTGCGCCTGACTTCCGACACAGCAACCCGGATTTTTGTTCTTACACGAGGTCGGCCAACCGAGTATAGCACAATCTGTTAAGATTTCAACCTCCGAATGAGGACGAATGCGGTTCCGTTATGGGGTGAGATAGAAACACTGAAACACTGAATT
>JAGRBZ010000196.1 GCA_020433805.1 Anaerolineae bacterium | reverse complement strand
CACTCGTGGGCCACGCGGCCGTTGGCCCCCTTGTAGAGCACGGGGTAGTGCGGCTCCAGCCGCTTGGCGATGTAGTTGGCGTTGAGGATGGCGATCTTGCTGGCCTCGGTTAGCCCCTCGGCCCCCATCATGGCGATGTAGGCGTAAGAGATGGGCAGGATACCGGCGCTGCCCCACGGCGCGGCGGCAATGGTGCCCATGCTGCGCTCGCCACCGACGCCCGGCACCACGGCGCTGTCGGGCAAGAACGGCACCAGATGCGCGGCCACGGCAATCGGCCCGACGCCCGGCCCGCCGCCGCCGTGCGGAATGCAGAAGGTTTTGTGCAGGTTGAGATGGCAAACGTCGGCCCCGATGCTGCCGGGGCTGCACAAGCCCACCTGGGCGTTCATATTGGCCCCATCCATATAAACCTGGCCGCCGTTATCGTGAATAATGGCGCACATAGCGCGGATACCGGCTTCAAAGACGCCGTGGGTTGAGGGGTAGGTGACCATCAGCGCGGCCAGGGTGTTGCTGTGCTGCTCGGCTTTGGCCCGCAGGTCGTCGATGTCGATGTTGCCGTTGTCATCACACTGGACGACAACGACCTCCATCCCGGCCATCACGGCGCTGGCCGGGTTGGTGCCGTGGGCCGAACTGGGGATCAGGCAGATGCGGCGATGGCCCTGGCCGTTGGCCTGGTGATAAGCGCGAATGGCCAGCAGCCCGGCATACTCACCCTGCGAGCCGGCGTTGGGCTGCAGCGAGACGCCGGCCATGCCCGTAATCTCGGATAGCCACTTTTCCAGGCGGTCGGTTAAAAGCTTGTAGCCGGTGGCCTGTTCGGGCGGGGCGAAGGGGTGCAGGTTGGCGAACTCCGGCCAGGTGATCGGCAGCATCTCGGTGGTGGCGTTCAGCTTCATGGTACAGGAGCCGAGCGGGATCATCGAGAAGGCCAGTGACAGGTCGCGGCCTTGCAGTTGGTGAATGTAGCGCAGCATTTCGGTTTCGGAGCGGTAGCGGTGAAAGACCGGGTGCTGCATAAAGTCGCTGCTGCGGGCGTGGGGGCCATCATAATCAAGGTCAGCCTGGTCGGCCAGCGCGGCGATGTCGAACTGCTCGGGCTTGGCTCCGAAGATAGCCAGCAGATCGCGCAGGTCGGCGGGCGTGGTGGCTTCATCTAAGGTGAGGCCGACCGCGCCATCAGCGTAGATACGCAAGTTAATCTCGCGGGTCAGGGCGCTGTCGATGAGCGTAGCCTGGTCGAGCGGCCCGCCGCGCACGGTCAAGGTATCGAAGACCGGCTCGCTGTCGAGCGTATAGCCCAACTGCCGCAGCCCCTCGGCCAGGACGGCGGTGAGCAGTTGCACCCGACGGGCGATGCGGACTAGCCCTTCGGGGCCGTGGTAGACGCCGTACATCGAGGCCATAATAGCCAGCAAGACCTGGGCAGTGCAAATGTTGCTGGTAGCTTTGTCGCGACGAATGTGCTGTTCGCGGGTTTGCAGGGCCAGCCGCAGAGCCGGTTGGCCGGTGCGGTCTTTTGATACGCCGACGAGCCGGCCCGGCATCAGCCGCTTGTGTTTGTCTTGGGTGGCCATAAAGGCGGCGTGCGGGCCGCCGTAGCCCAGCGGCACGCCGAAGCGCTGGCTGTTGCCGACCACGACATCGGCCCCAAATTCGCCGGGCGGACGCAGCAGGGTCAGGGCCAGCAGATCGGCAGCGACCACGACCAGTGCGCCGGCAGCGTGCGCCTGTTCGCAAAAGTCGGCATAGTCGAAAATTGCGCCGCCGCTGGCCGGGTATTGCAGCAGCACACCGAAGGTCTCGGCGCTGAAGTCGTACTGCGTATAGTCACCGACTACGACATCGATGCCCAAGGCTTCGGCCCGGGTGTGGATGAGGGCGATGGTTTGGGGGTGGCACAGGTCGGAGACAAAGAAGGTGTTGGCGGTCGACTTGCGCGGCATCGCCCGCTGGCAGAGCGTCATCGCTTCGGCGGCAGCGGTTCCTTCATCTAATAGGGAGGCGTTGGCTATCTCCATCGCGGTCAGGTCGCTGATCATCGTTTGGAAGTTGAGCAGTGCCTCCAGGCGGCCCTGAGCGATCTCAGCCTGGTAGGGGGTGTATTGGGTGTACCAGCCGGGGTTCTCCAGGATGTTGCGCTGGATAACCGGCGGCACCAGGCAGTTGGCGTAGCCCATGCCAATGAAAGAGCGGTAGAGCTGGTTCTGGGCGGCGATGGTGCGCAGGTCGGCAATAACCTCCGACTCGCTGCGGGGCGGCGGCAGGTTAAGCGGCGCGGTTAGCCGGATGGCCTCCGGCACGGTTTGCTCGATGAGCGTGTCGAGCGAATCAAGCTCTAAACGTTCCAGCATCTGCGCCACGGCAGCCGGGCGCGGGCCAAGATGGCGCGGGGCAAAGCTGTCGATGGGGTTAAGCAGGCTGCGGGCGGTGGTGGTCTGGGGCATAGGGTTCTCCTTCTCTATGAGACGTTGAGAATGTCGTTGCGAGCGCGAGTGAAGCCATCTCCCCGCTTGGGGGACGGCTTCGCTCCTGGGTCGCTCGCCGTGACATGAAAACTTATATGTGCAGTTAAGACGCGGAGTGAGCATCCTTAGATGTTAAGGGGGCTGGCCTGACCGCTTCGCATCTGAGGATGCTGCGCTCCTCATTTGTCGTTGTAAGGGAACGAGGTTTACTCTTCCGCTTCGGCTACTTCTTGGTATTGCTCGGGTGAAAGCAGGCTATCCCACTGGCTGGGGTCGGAGGGTTTGAACTTGATCATCCAGGCACCGTAGGGGTCGCTGTTGATAACTTCCGGCTCATCTTCCAAAGCTTCGTTGATTTCCACAATCTCGCCGTCCATCGACATATAGAGGTCGCTGGCGGCCTTAACCGATTCAACCACGCCGAAGACATCGCCTTTGCTGAAAGTGGTGCCGACTTCCGGCAGCTCAACAAAGACCACATCGCTGAGGCTCTCTTGGGCGTGGTCGCTGATACCGCATACAATAAGACCGTCTTCCTGGCGTGACCATTCGTGGCTTTCCAAATAGCGCGCGTTTGCATCAAGGTTCATAGGGACTGCTCCTTTTGAATAGATATTGAATAAAGTTTATAACGTCTAATGCTTTTGTTACAAGGTGGCAGGGTTACAAGGTTGCAGGGTACAAATTTGCGGCCTTATAACCCTGCCCCCTTGTACCCTGCCACCCTGCAACTCTGCCACCTTGCTACGAGCGGTAGGCCGGTTTGTAGAACGGGCGCTTCACGACTATGGCAGCTTTGGGTTTATTGCGGATGATGATGTTGAGGGGGGTACCGGGTTTGGCAAATTCGGGCGGGACAAAGGCGTGGCCGCAGTATTTGTCGACGGTAGGGGCATAGAGACCGGTGACGACCTCGCCAATTTCGTGGCCGTCCTCATTGGTGATGATGTAGCCCTGGCGAGGTACGCCTTTGTCGGTCAGCTCAAAGGCGATCAGCTTCTTGGTTAGGCCCTTCTCTTTCTGTTCCAGCAGGGCCGCTTTGCCGATAAAGTCGGAGTCGAAGTCGCAGGCCCAGCCCAGGTTGGCTTCCAAGGGGGTGATGTTCTCGTTGATTTCATGGCCGTACAGAGAAAAGCCAGGCTCGAAGCGCAGGCTGTCGCGGGCGGCCAATCCGACGGGGCCAACTTCGATGCCGGTTTCGACGCCGGTATCCAGGATGCGCTGCCATATCTCCTCGACGTGGTTGGAGGAGAAAAAGAGTTCGACGCCGTCTTCGCCGGTGTAGCCGGTGCGACCGATGAGTGTTTTGTGGCCGGCTACCTCGGCTTCGAGCGCGCTAAAGCGAGGCATGTTGGTCACATCAGCCGGGGTTAGATGCTGAAGCAATTCGATGGCGCGGGGGCCTTGCAGGGCAAGCATATAGATGCCCAACGAGACGTCGTCGACCTTGACCTTCATTCCGTCATCGTATTCGTACATCCAGTCATAATCTTTGGCTAAGTTATCGGCATTGACAACCACGAACCATTTGTCCGGCAAGTTATAGATGAAGACGTCATCTACGATACCGCCGTTCTCGTAACACATCAGGGCGTAGGCGGCCTCGTTCTCTTTCATCTTGGTGATATCGATGGTAACCAGCCGGTTGAGGAAGCGTTCGGCGTCGAGGCCGGTGATGGTGATTTGGCCCATATGGTCGATATCGAACATGCCGGCCGAACGGCGGGTAAGACGGTGCTCTTCGATGGGGCCGGTGGCGTACTGGACCGGCATCTCCCAGCCGGCAAAGGGCACCATACGGGCACCGTGGTCAACGTGCCATTGGTAAAGGCGGGTTCGGTTAAAAGACTCTGCCATAGATTTCCTCCGTTGTAGTAAGGGGGTAGGGGGTAGGTAGTAGGGATTAGGGGGTGAGGCCTATACTATCTTCCCGCTTACCCCCTAATCCCTACCCCCTAATCCCTACCCCTTCTTTTATAAACAAAAACGGACACCGCAAGAGCGTGCCCGTAACCCTGTCCAAAACCTGAGAGATTGCCCTTGCGTGCAAGGGTTGCCCCATCGGTGCGGAGTTGGTGACGTTGGGGGCGATGCCCCGCTGTTGTACGCCACAGTCCGGCTCTCCAGGGTAGCCATCGATACAGCGACCCCTTTGCCTGAGAGTTTCGGTGAATGATATGGCTTATCGTCTCACCTTGCACCTTCGGCGGCCCTACGCGCTGTGCGTCGGACGCTCTCCCGCTGTATGTCATATGACCAGTCAACTATTTTGTTATTGCGAATGCTGTACTTTCAAGCAGTGTAGCACGGTCAAAATAGTTTGTCAACACCGGCAAAGAACGGGTAGCTATTTTAGCTGTGTTCTAAGATTGGCCCAGTTTCAGCTATTTTGGCGCAAACCACGGCGCGGAGAGGCAAACCACTTTAATGCCCATACAACCTGGGTAAGGAAACTGGACCAATCTGTCCTGTGTCGAGCGTCGTCGGGACAGATGCTTTGGTGTCCAGAACGAGCCGTCGCTTGTATTGCATTTTACGTAAAGTCAGATATAATAATTTTACATAATCAGGTAGGTGGGGAAGATGCATACGGCTGACGCGACACGTCCGAATACGCCCCGGACAAAACTCAATCATGCTATCCATTATGCTAAAGAAGGCCACAAGGCAGAGGCCGCCGAATTGCTGCGCGAGGTGGTTGCTGCGCAGCCGGTTAACCAGGCGGCATGGCTGTGGTTGTCGGCCACCACCACGGAGCCGGTGGAGGCCAAAACGGCTTTTGCGCAGGCCAAAGCCATCAATCCGGCGCACCCCAGCCTGGTTAAGGCCGAGGCGTGGCTGGATCATCGCTTTATCGAAGATACCCCGGCCGTTCCTGAGGCTGAGTTTGATTCGCCGCTTCAAGATTCTCCCAAAAGATCATCGAAAAAGATGCTGCGGGTATTTAATATCGTGGCTTTTGGTCTGGTGGTGCTGGCTATTGTGCTGGGACTGATTGTGCTGCTGTTGAGTTTGATCTGGGAGGTCAACGCCACAGCTTTTGCCAGTGGTTTGCTCACGTCGACACCCGGTACGGTCGCCGATGTTGCTCCCGAATCCGTGGCGCTGAAGATGGCTCTGGCCGAGCAAAACTGGGCTAAGGCTATCGACATTTTGGACGGGCTGCATCTGGCCTACCCGGACTCGCCGTTTGTGGAGTCGTATCTGGCTTATGCTCATACCCAGATGGGCATCAATTTGCGGAGTCGCGGCTTTGTTGAGGATGCGACTCGCAATTTCGATGAGGCGCTGGCGCTGGCTCCCGACCAGGTGCGGACGCAGCAGGAGCAGCGGCTGGCCGAGGCTTATCTGTTGGGTGTGCAGCATTATCAGAGCGGTAATTGGCCGGAAGCGATTGCCGATTTTGAAACGGTTTGGGCCGAGAACAAAAGCTATGTAAACGTGAAAGATTTGCTGTTCAGCGCTTATTACAATCACGGTTTGGCGCTGCGGGCGGCCAAGGATTTTGATGAGGCTAAGGCCGCGTTGGAAGCGGCGACTGTGCTACACCCTGAACTGAGCGAACCGCGCCTGTTACTGGCCGAAATTGAATTCGACATGGCCCCTGAGACGCCGTTGAAGAGGCCGCTGGGTAAGTCATCGCTGAGTGACCGCCTCATTCTGGTGAGCGTCGCCGAGCAACGCATGCACGTGTACGATGGCGATGAATTGGTCTTCGACTTTGTTGTGTCGACGGGCGAGCCGGGCCGCGATACCGCCATCGGCGAGTTTGAGATTTTGAACAAGATCGACGTTGCCTATGCCAGCACCTGGAACCTGGATATGCCCTACTGGATGGGCATCTATTGGTCGGGGCCGCTGCAGAATGGTATCCACTCGCTGCCGATTGTGAAGCACACCGGTTATAAGCTGTGGGATGGTTATCTGGGGCAGCGCGTTTCTTACGGCTGCGTCATTTTAAGCGATGAGGATTCGGCCACGCTGTATGAGTGGACGGAAATCGGCACGAAGGTAAAGATTGTGCCGAGCTTTGCGTATTGGTCACCTAATGAAAAAAGCGGGCCGTAAGTCGACCCGCTTTGGTGATGTGTTGGTTAATTGGCCGGTGTCACGGCCGTTACGTTGTTGAACGTGTTTACCTCTAAAATCCAACGCGTCCCCGATTGAAACCGGCTAAAGGCCGTGGGGTCGCGGACGGTGTACGTAAAATTCCCTTCTTCCGTACGAAAATGAACGCGATAGGTCTCGTCACGACCGGCTTCGCGCTGCCCTGCGGCCAGTGAGAGCGCCGGCCAGCGCGGCGAGAAATCGTTGCCTTGAATTTCGGCTTCGTCGATAGGTCGCCACTCTTGCACCGTATAGTCGCAGTAGTCGTCATAAATTTGATACTGGCAATCTTGAACCACCTCGCCGAAGCCGCTGCCGGTATCGACGGTGTAAGGGGTGCCGCATATCTCGCGGGCGTTGGGGGCCGGATTATCCTGGGTACGGCGGACTTGTGGCGAACACGCGCCGATAATGGCCTCCGCGGGAATATTATTACGCCATGCTTCTCGCTCGACAGGGACCAGCCCTTCGATGACGATGGTGCGCGTCCAGGTGACATTATTGACTGTGCCGGTGATCTCTTCCGTTCGCCCGGAGAGAAAGATGAAGGCGGCGACGCAGATAAATGCGGCCAGCGCTACTCCAATGAGTACCATACGGGCCGGAATTCCGCCGCTCGATTGGTTCTCGGGTAGGGGAATCGGTTGGCCGGTTTGGGTGATCGGTTTTGGCGTTACTTCAGGCTTGGCCGTGGTTAAACTGTTGCCGCACTGCACACAGTTGGGGGCGGTGGGCGCGTTGGGGGTGCCGCATGCGGGGCAGATGATCGGTGGAGCCTTTTTATCGCGATGAGCGCCCAAGATTTCGCCGGCGTCGCGGCGGGCACCTTCGCTTAAATCGGCACCACATTGGCTGCACGTCTCCGCTGTGGCCGAATTGCGAGCGCCGCAGTAGTAACAGTGGATGTCAGGTCCGCTTTTGGCCTGCTCTATTTTTTTCTCATCTTCGATAATGATTTCTTGAGCGGGTTGGTGAAATTCAACGTCATCGGGCTGCGGAGTACCACAGTTTATACAGACTCTACGCGAGCCGGGGTTGCGCGTGTCGCAGTTGGGGCAAATCCATTCTAGCTCGACGTAGCCAAGGGATTTCTTCGCCATTTCATGCTCCTGTAGGGTGGAATGTGTGAGAGTGTTTGGTCGACTCTATTGTACAAGCAGATAGGGTTTAAATCTACTTTGGCAGAAATTTTTACCGTTTAATTTGGGTTGAAGGTTTGCTTGAGGTCTCAAGCGGTAACGTAAGGGTGAGGTAACTAAACGAGTGCTTTGTGTATAAACGTAGCTTGCGTTCGCGTTGTCTCACCGGACTGATTAATCCGTTTGGTTTTGTTGCAGGCTATCGTTTAACCGTGATCGCCAAACGGGGTTGGTCAGAATTGATTGGTGCAGGGCTAAGAAATTATCTACATCGCGCCTTGATGTAAGGGTTAGCGCGGCTATCTCCTGTTCGGGAACTTCTTGCCGAGACAGCATCACGACTTGCAGAAACTTGTCGAGATAGCGGTCGATGAGCTGGGGAGAACAGTGAAGCCAGGCGGCAATGTCTTCTTTGTTCATTTCATCGAAATAGTTCTCGATAATGCGCATTTTATAACTTTCCCCCGGTAGCTGACCGGCAAGCTGTTCAAGCGTGTAAAGTTGATGACCTTGTGCCTCAAGTATTTTAAGATCATCGCGAATGGTTCGTGAGTCGACGCTCAAAATGTGGGCTAAATTTTCTTGCGAAAGCACGCCGCCTTGTTCGATTGCTTCTTCAAGTAGGCGCAGTATTCGGCCTCGTCTCAGTCCGGCAGCGCGTTCTCTCTGCTTTACTTCTTCATCCTCATAGCCGGCATCAACGGTTAGAATAACCTCTATCGGTTTTTCTTCATCGGAGGGCGAGTCTAGGCGGGCCACCTGCATGCGAATTTGCCCGGAGCGAACCATCGACCGCGTGTGTTTTACCAGAAGTTCTTGGGCAACTGCCAGTATTTGCCGTGAGAGATAGAGCGGGAGATTAAAATCTTTTTGCATCACTTCTAAGAAGCTATGGTTGCGCGTATGTTGACGATTAAAGTGGGGAACCGTGCTGTTTTCATCCCAAGACTGATGGCCGTTTTCTGTGGCTACTTTGGCTTCAATTGGCTTGTTTTTGCGAATCTGCCCTAAGCGCAGTCGCGTTCCATCCTCAGCAATCACTAAATCACCCTGATAATGTTTGGCAAACGCGGTTCTAATCTTTTCCGGTGACTCGTCATACTCACGGCCAATATGGCTAATGAGCAAATGGGGAACTTTGGCGGCTGCTGCAAATTCGGCGACCTCTTCAGGCCGATGGTGGGCCATCTCATGGATGAGCAGATCGCATTTTTCAACGTAGGGCGAGAGTTCTTGCGGTGAGCCGATGTCGCCACTGTAGACGATGCGCCAGCCGGGGCCGTCGATAACCATACCGTAGGCCGCGGCCTTTTTGCCAAAATGGGTTTTATACTTCGGTTTTTCCAGGTGTTGGGTTCTAAAGAACGTTACTTGCAGGAGCGACTCAGTGTATTTCTCGTCCGATTTTACCGTCGTTGTTTTTAATTTATAACTGAGTTCATCCCGCAACAGAAAAGAATCTTGAAGTAGGCGCTGAATTTTTCCGGATGTGCCCTTAGGGCCGTAAATTTGTAAGGCCCGAGACCGTTTTTGATGATGATTTTGGGTGAGCAATAGCCCTAAATTGGCGACGTGATCCATATGCCAATGGCTTAAAAAGACAGCCCGAACATCGACCGGATCAAGGTCGTATTCATACAGCAGCGAACTAACCGGTGCTCCACAGTCGATCAGAAAGAGTTTGCTGGTAACTTTTAGGGCGTAGGCCGATGGAAATCGGCGTTGGGTTGGTATACCACATCCTGAACCTAAAACAATAAGTTCATCGGGCATCGAAAACGTCCTTGGACTATTGACAGGCGGCTACGTTTATTTCATGGGTAGCAAAATCTTCGGCAAATAAATGTGCACCCTCTCCACCGCAGCCCATAAAGAATAGATAATTTGTTGAAGCCGGTTGAAGCGCGGCGTTGATGGACGACACACCTGGGTTGGCAATGGGGCCGGGTGGCAGTCCTGCATTCATATAAGTATTATAGGGCGAGTTGACCTCGCTGTACTTTTCTAACGTCACCGGAGTTTTCCACCATTGATCGCTGGCGGTTTGGTAGCCCATCGCATATTGAACCGTGGGATCTGCCTGTAAGAACATGCCTTGGGCTATACGGTTAAGATAAACACTGGCGATGGCCGGGCGTTCGTCAGGTACTACGGCTTCGCGTTCTACAATAGAAGCAACGGTTAAAATTTCGAAGAAAGTATACCCTTGTGCTGATGCTAAAGAGAGGGCATCGGCCGGCAGTTTTTGCGCCATATTATCCAGCATCCGGCCAATCAAATCTTCCGGTTGGGTGTTAAGTGCCGGCAGCCGGTATGTGTCGGGAAAGAGGTAGCCTTCATAGGAAGCTCCCGGCGGTCGGTCAGCCAGCAGGGGGTGATCGACACCTGTCCCCTGGCGAACGACGGCTAAAAATTCGGAGCCATCCATAATGTCGGCTTCGGTGAGCAGTTCCGCAATCTCCTCAGCACGCAGACCTTCAGGAATGGTGATGGCGACTTCTTCGAAGTTGGCTTTTTGTAAGGACTCGGCGATTTCGCGCATGTTCATGTTGCGCCGAAGCTGATAGTCACCGGCCTCCAGCGAGGAGTCTAATCCGTTATAGCGTAAGAAGAGACGGAACAAATCGGCATCGGTAATAAATTGCTGCTCAACCAGTTTCTCGGAAACGGAAACCGCTGTCTCGCCCGAATCGATAGTGAACGGCACGGGGGACGGATCGGTTGAAATAGGATTGTTGATAGTTTCCGACTGGCTTTGCAGGTAGAAGCCTAAAAAGAACTCTTCAATATTTTGGGGCGACCGCACAACTGAGGTGTCGCCCACCGAGATCGAAGCTGCCTCGGCTTCACTTTGGGTTGAAAAAGCCCAAAAGCCGGCTCCTAAAATGACCACGATGGCGGCAACTGCAATCACAAATACTAGAAAACGAAAAATCGCTCTGAGAACGATCATTGGCACTCCATTATTCTATCATGATAAAAATTGCCAAGCAGTGAGAATTACGACTTGGCGATAGGGGATTTTACCTTACGTCAGCTTAATAGACAAGTAGCTGAATTGCGCTAAAGTTGTTGACAGGGTTTCGTGAATTTTTGAGAAAGATATTATACTCATTGCTTGTGAAACTATTTTTGATCGAAAAGGAGAAAAGCGATTATGACCGGAGAACAGCGAGATAAGGGGACTCATTTTACAACCGCAGAACTCAATCTTATTGAATATTTGGTTACACAAGCAATGGAAAATAGTTCACGTATGGGCAATGCTCAAACGGAAGACTATCAGAAGATTTTGAATAAGCTGCCTTTTTATCGGGCAGTTGCTTTTCAAATAGCACAGCAGTAAGTTAGTCGTCGCTGTTGACAATGAGATTCATATCCGGTTCCCAACATTCACATGCTTCTCGAACTTCGTCGTCTTTGACCAGTTTACCGTTATAAGGAACAAGGTTGTTTTGTACTTCCCAGCCCGACAGGTTCATGGGTACCGGTCCACCCGCATCCATCCATTCGCCGTTATAGCGGCGGGCAAAGTGCAGGTGGCTTGAGTTCGATAAACCCCCCTCGCACGAAGCATAGCCGATGATATCGCCCTGTTTCAGGTGTTGACCTTTGCTGATGGGGATGTCGATATCGGCCACGGCGTGGAGGTAGAAGAGAACCCACCCGGTTTGGATATTTCCGTCACCGTCGAGATCGAGATAGACTTCACCGTTCCGGGCCATGACCACAACGCCATCGGCGGCGGCCGTAATCGGCTCTTCGGAATAAAAGCAACTGCCGAGTACATCCGGCGGTCCGAAGTCGATGGCGGCCCAGGCACTGCCATCGACAAAGCCGGGGTGAGGCCCGCTGGTAAAATAAAAGGATTTGCCTTCTTGCCAGGGTAAACTAAGTTCGGGCTGGGTTAGATTTTTGGGCACTACGGGCCGAACTTCATACGCAGCCGGGTCGCCAAACAGGTCACGATAGGTCGCCATAAAGCCATCGGGTTTTAACTCTTCATGCCACGTATCCCAATCGCTGTGCAGCGATAGGATGTTTTGAACGCCCACTGTGCCGGCATTGAGTCCGCCCGGCGTAACCGCCTGGTTGTAATCGGGTAGATGAAAAACCCAAAAGCCATCTCGTTTATAGCCATAGTAGCCATCGTTGATGCGATTGGCGGTAAAGGCCAGCGCCAGGTACAAACTGCCCCCACGTGGATTGTGGTCGCCCAGCATAGCTTGAATTTGATACTCCGTAAGGGTTTCGTTTGTCACCCAGCCGCCGTAATATTCAAGGAGAGCGAGCAGCAATCGCGGCCCAACACTATATTGTTCGGCCACCAGTTCGATGATCTCCGCTCCGCTCAGATATTGATTGTCGACCCACTCGGTGTACTCTACTAGATAGCCTTCTTGGCTCTCTACAAATTCAGCAATGTCGAACTCTACGTAGCCGGGGCTATACACAACTTCGCTGTCGGGCAGAAGAATGCTGTCGGGCGATGTCTTGTCGCGATCAAGCGGCACGCGCAAAACCTGATCGATATGGATAAGGGCCGACGGTCCACTAAGATTGTTCATCTTGACTAAAGTTTCGATCTCCGTGCCGTACACGTCAGCCAGATAGGTAAGCGACTCACCATTAGCCACCGTGTGGTAAGTATATAAGTCACTTGCCGGAGTGGGAATAGGCATAGGCGGTACATAGGGGGTTGGTGAGCCATCCAAATCTCCCGGAGCAACTGTCGGTTGTACCTGGGACGATGTTTGAGCGACCAAGTTCTGTTCATTATCGACCACTACCACGGTTGGCGTGATTTCGATGCCCGGCTGATTGCGTTGTGTCTCTTCCATAGAGGGGGATTGCCTACAGCCGGAGACAAAAAGTAATAAGCCGCCCGCAACACAGGCAGCAACCTTTATCCTAAAAATTATAACTATCATAGTGTTTGTGCGGTAAAATAAACTAAAATTAATCCCATATGGCAGAGAGGGATCATTTGCGTCGAATGTATCGAGCCTGCTGAACAGTGACGGCAGTATAACATAGAGTTTTTCGAGTGCCAAATGATCAAAAATAGCACTCGACAGAATGCATTATCCTTCCTCTGCTGCCGTTGATGATAACCGATTCCAAACGCTGTCTATGCCCCTAAAGTCCTGGGTAGTTTGTACTTGACTTAAACCCGAATTTATTACGCTTCACGCTATCCCCTATAGGTAGTATACTGCTATTAAAGGTTTTTCAATATTGTGCGCATAGCTGTAAATCCAGATGCCTCTCTTGCCTCTTTTGCCCTAGATTTTTTACAGCGCATCCCCTTGAATTACCTTTTTCCGGTCGCCGGTTTGCCTCAACCTGAGTGGGAAAACAGGGGTAATTGGTCCGGGTTGAAGAGATGAGGAAAATTAACAATAGTGGCGTTACGCAGTTGCTGCATTGTAAATCAACAAATTAATCGGGGAATAATTGGGGAATCACAAAGCTAGCTTTGTGGTTCCGGCACGTACCCGATTGATTTCTAAGAACACAATGTAGCCAAATAGCTGTGTGCATCTTTGCGTAACCCCAAACATAACCATCCGCCAACCCCTCTGGAAACCGATTATCATTCCTGCTGTGAGGTCGTGTTATCAAAATAGAATATCACCAGAAATAGGAGCGGAGTCGTGTGGAAGCGTGGGTACGTGAGAACTTTTCTTTTCTTTATCTTGTTTATCGGGTTAGTTATCGGGTTAATGTTCTGGTCACTGAGCGGCAGTCAGGCTCAGACTGATTTGCTTGTTTATGGCGACAGTCTTGAGAGCGACTGGGAAAATTGGTCGTGGGATACCACCGTCAATTTTCAGAGTACTCCTAAACATATGGGCAGTGCAGCCCTGGCTGCTACGTTTACGCAAAGCTGGGCTGGTCTTTATCTTCACAGCAATGTTGATATTGATGCCACCCACTATGAGGCGCTTCGTTTTTACATTCATGGTGGTGACACCGGTGGGCATGCTCTGCAAGTTAAGCTCGCCGACAGCAATAATAACCTCATCGATAGCCCCATCTCGATTACTTCTTCTGCCGATGTATGGACGCAAATTGAGATTCCCCTGGTCGATCTGTTAGCCGATCAAAGCACAATAAGCGGTATTGTCTGGCAGGAAGGTCAAGGCAGCATCCCGCCAATCTTCTATATTGATGAAGTAACATTTGTGATTGGTGACCACATTACCCCACCTACGCCTTCGCCCGGCAGTGGCCCGGCCCTCGCTGTTAATGTCGCCCTTGACCAACACCCCATCAATCCTAACATTTATGGCATGAACTTTGCCGATGAAGCGCTCGCTATCGAGCTGAAGCTGCCTGTTAATCGCTGGGGTGGTAACGCCACCACCCGCTACAATTGGGAAATCGACGCCACAAATCGGGCCAGTGATTGGTTCTTTATGAATACCCCCAACGATAACGATAACCTTAGTGCTTTGCCCAATGGCTCGGCGTCCGATAGATTTATTGAGGCTAACCAAGCGTTTGGTGCCAAAACTATCCTCACCGTGCCAATGATCGGCTGGACAGCCAAGAGTCGCAATCGCGACTGCGGTTTTAGCGCGGCTCAATATCCCAACCAGCAAGCTTTTGACGGCGTTTGGGGGTGCGGCAACGGCTTAATGCCGAACGCTACACCCATCACCGGTAACGATCCGCTAGAAACCAGCCTCGCCATCGATGAAACATTTGTGAATAGCTGGGTTAATCATGTTGTTGATCAATATGGAACACCGGGAGCGAGCGGAGTAGAGTTCTATAACCTCGATAATGAGCCGATGCTGTGGCACCATACCCATCGCGATGTTCACCCCCAGCCACTGGGCTACGATCAACTGCGTGACCTTACGTATCAATATGGTGCTGCCATTAAAGCCGCCGACCCTGATGCCAAAATTCTTGGACCCGTGGCTTGGGGCTGGACAGGCTATTTTTACTCCGCGCTGGATCAGGCCGGTGGTGGCGATTGGTGGAACAATCCGCCGGATCGTAGTGCGCATGGCGACATTCCGCTGGTCGAGTGGTATCTGTGGCAGATGCAGCAATATGAGCTTGATCACGGCGTTCGCCTGCTCGATTATCTCGACTTACACTACTACCCTCAAGCGGCTGGGGTGGCCTTGAGCGATGCCGGTGATGAAGATACCCAGGCACGACGCCTGCGCTCAACGCGCTCGCTGTGGGATCCAACGTATATTGATGAAAGTTGGATTAGTGAGCCGGTTAACCTTATCCCTCGCATGAAAGCCTGGGTAGAGAATCACTATCCGGGTACCAAGTTAGCGATGTCCGAGTATAACTGGGGAGCGCTCGATGACATCAACGGGGCGCTGGCCCAAGCCGATGTGTTGGGGATTTTCGGTCGCGAGGGTCTCGATCTGGCCACGCTCTGGTCGCCGCCTCAATTGAGCGATCCGGGCGCTTTTGCCTTTCGGCTTTATCGCAACTACGATGGCAACGGCAGCATGTTTGGCGACGTGAGCGTTTCAGCAGAAAGCAGCGATCCGGCTGTGCTCTCGATTTACGCCGCCCAGCGCCCGAGCGACAACGTTTTAACCGTCGTGGTCATTAACAAAAGCAATCAAAATTTTACCAGCCATCTCACGCTGTCCGGATACACATCTGCCCCTCAAGCCCCTGTCTATCGCTATAGTGCCGATAACCTGGCAGAAATTGTGCGTTTAGCCGACCAG
>JAGRBZ010000195.1 GCA_020433805.1 Anaerolineae bacterium | reverse complement strand
GAGGCCATAATGCAAGCGTGGGTTTGACTTATTCCGGGGCAAAGCGCATTTGTTTGCTGTATAGCTTTGACGTGTCACAGCATTAGCGGTAAAATCATTTTTTTGTTCACAGGACGCCCATAGAGAGGCGTAACCCGTATCTAACTAAGCTGCCACCTGTCCGCGCACAAGACCTTGAAGGTTTTTGGGCGACCGTTCAGAGAAAAATCAGGGCGATTCGAGCAATCTGGCCGGGATAATGTTTGTTTGAAAACCTGCCAGGTCTGAATCGAACTCTTGGAAATCGCCGAAGGTTAATTTACCCCTATGACCGATATTGTTGCCGCTATTGCTCCCATATTTTGCCTCATTATCCTGGGGACGGTTCTACGCACGCTCAACTTTCCCGGCGAGGCTTTTTGGCCGCTGTCGGCCCGGTTGGTTTACTTTCTTCTCTTACCGGCGCTGCTGGTCAATACGCTGGCTCCGGCTGATCTCACCAACGCGGCGGTTCTGCCATTGGGTTTCAGCGCGTTGATAGCCGTATTGGTTATCGCGCTGGGGTTGGTTCTTCTCAAGGGGATCGTTCATTTGGAGGGCCGGGCTTTTACATCGATATTTCAGGGGGCAATTCGGCACAACAGTTATATCGGGCTGGCGGGGGCGGCCAGTCTGTTCGGCACGTCGGGATTGGCGTTGATGGCCATTCTGTTCGCGTTTGTCATTCCGATCGTCAACGTGCTATGCGTATCGGCGTTAAGCTACTATACGGCTGAAACCACGGTTAGCTGGCCGCGCATTATCAAGTCGATTGTCAAGAATCCGTTGATCATCGGCTGCCTGATAGGCATTACGCTTAACATGACCGGCTTGGGCTTGCCGTTAGGCAGCGGTGAGGTATTGGGGCTGCTCAGTCGCGCAGCGCTGCCGTTGGGCCTGTTGATTGTGGGGGCCGATCTCAATATGGCGTTGATGACGCGATCCACCGGCGCTATTATCTTTTCCAGCGGGTTGAAACTGGTGCTCTATCCGCTTATTGTGGCGCTCGCCTGCGGATGGTTAGGCGTAACCGGCGAAAGCTACGTCATCGCCGTTTTGTTTGCGGCACTGCCGACATCGACCTCGGCTTATATTTTGGCTGTAGAACTCGGTGGCGATGAGAAGTTGATGGCCGCTATCATCACCGGTCAGACCCTAATCGCGGGCCTGACGATGCCCCTGATGCTGGCCTGGCTAGTGTGATGAACGCAGCGCACTCTGCTCGTGAACCCAAACCCAGGTGCCCTCGTTATCATCGGTCGCCGGCAGCCAGTTGGCATCACCTTCCGGGGTGGCCCAATCGAACAGCCACTTCGCGTCCGCCGGCGCTAAATTAACGCAGCCGTGGGAATGTTTAATGCCAAAGCGGTCGTGCCAATAGGCCCCGTGCAGCGCATAGCTGCCGTGAAAATAAAGCGACCAGGGGACGTCTTCCAAAAAATAGTAATCGGAAAAACCCTCGCGCCCGCTCATTTTACCCTGCTCAATCTTAACCCAGACCTGAAACAACCCCTGCTCCGTCTGCCACCAGGGCAAGCCGGATGATACAAGGGTGGCATACACCATCGTATCGCCTTCGTAGGCGGATAGGGTTTGTTCATAGAGATCAACTTCTATCCACTTGTCTCGCGGCCCGACGCCCTCAGGGCGCGGCTTAGCAACGATCATGCCGACCTTACCCTGCTCAATCCAATGGCCGTCGGCAATTTTATACCAAACCCGATCCTTGATGCGTCGTTCGGATAGAATATTGACGATGTCGTAACGCTTAAGCCACTGCCGGGTCTCTTCGTTTGGCGCGGTAGCCGGTTCTTCCGTGGTCCAGGTGTCGAACACAATCCAGGCAAAACGATTTGTGCGCGGCGAGGTCATCCCGTGAAAAGTTGAGGGTTCGAAGATTTGCAGATAATCGGCCTGCACATACTCATCATCGTTGATGGTGTACCACAGTTGGTCTTTAATAGTGAGGGCGGTTTGATCCGGCAGACTAACCCAGACATAGCCATCATCTAACCAACGCACCGGAGGGTTGCCCAACGTGGCGTCGATAGGGTGGGCGTAGACCGGCACCCCACCGTTTGTCACTTTGGCATATTTCAACGTCAGCAACGAAGATGCCTCCGGGGGCGGCGATGCGGCGGTAAAAGATTCAGCTTGTTCTTGGTCGACAGATTGAGCGAGCGCCACCGGGTAGGTAAAAACAGTCACCAGGCACGCCAAGAAAAGAGTGGTCCACAGTTTGGTCACGCGATATATCTCCCCTCCAAGAGGCAAAAACAGCGGGGGGAAGCAGAGGTTCCCACATACTTCCCCCCTGTTGTCGTGGATGTATCAATGTAATTCTAAAATCACCTATCTACATTCACGCATCTCCTATAATTATAATACGTATTATAGCACTATTCCTTCAAAATTTTCTAACGGATTTCTATGCTTTTTGATGACGCTTGTAATGATACATGGAAAATATAGTTTCATGAAGAGACCCATCGACCAGCAACGCCAAATATCACCACCACGTGATCATACGGCGCATTTTACCGTTAGGAAAGAAGTATAATTGATAAAATTCACTAACCCTATAATAATAGCAGATAGAGAGAGCTGACTCCAAAACTCAGTAGAGCAAAATTTGAGGAGTGAGGCATCCTCAGATGCCGAACACAACCGCATCTGAGGATGCTAACTCCTCGAAAATTGGATCCACTGAAACTATTTTTTGGTCAAGAGAGAGGATCTTCAAAAATGAAATTACCCCTTTATAGCAGGCTTCGTTTATCTATTCACGGGCAACATCGGGGCTTCAAATCGTTGTTCCGTCCTTTGATATTACTTACCGCCGTTATAGGTGGGTTAGCGGGTGTGTTGTTAACTATGCAGTTACTCCACTATTTTGCCTTAACGGCCAGGGCTAACACCAACCGCCCTTCCCACTTCTTAACCACCGAACTAAATTCACAGCCCAGCTTCAATAATGCTCTATCTTACCCCATCTATTCTACAGCAACCGTGCTGCTGGAAGACGTCGGGGGAAATACCGTTGCGTTGTCATCTGTCTTGGATGAGCTACGGTACATTTCTATTTTAAAAGAGGGGTCTACGTATTACTTGTGGCTTAACAGCACCAGAACAAATCCGCGACCCCGCAGCGGTATTGAGCAACGCTTGGAAAGCCAGGACGGATTAATCTGGAGCAATCGCACCGATACCGATCTTGTCTTGCCAAATAATGACAGTTATAAGTTTCTTGAGGGGCTACGCAGTATTATAAAAAAGGATAATACGTATCACGCTTGGGAAAGCTACTATTATGAGTGGAGTTTAGGATGGGGGCATTCTGTTCGTTACGTAACAAGCACAAATGGCATCAATTGGACAGTTGTCAACCAACCCAGCAACATTGGCACGGTACACCACAGTGTAATTGAAGATGGGGACGTTTACCACATGTGGGCGCGTATAGAGATTGACAACAGATTATATCCCAATGAGCCTGAAATCGTGCGCTATCGTACCAATACAAATCCGGGCAGCGGATGGAGTCACTGGCGAACAGGAGGGACCCCCGTCACGGTTGATGGAGAAGTTTTAGGATCAATCAATCGAGTCAGACAGGCAAGAGATACAACAAACTACGAGCTTTTCTACATTGACGATAACCAGATGCACCTGGCGACCAGCGCCAATGGAATTACCTTCACGACCCAAATATCGAACATCCTTGATCTCGATAATGTTCTGCCTGATATGCAAAACCTGTATGACTTTTTAGTTGTCGATGTTGAGGGAGAGGATTGGTTCTATTTCACCTATAAAGATGCGGCCGAGGTGTTTCATATAGCTGTATCACGCCCAATCGCCCCACCAGCACCCCCTGATAACTACGCTGTCTACTTACCCGCAATTCTGCGTCAATCCACCTCCCCAACGAATTTTCCCATACATATTGGCAATGGGATAGCCAGGCGCAATATTCTTTATCAAGGTGAGGTTTTTTACAGCACATCGGTGCAGATACCCGACCAACTGCCTGCCGGGGGGCACTTCTACTTCTCATCCAAAGCCAATGCTGTCGCTCCAGCGAGGATAGATGACAAACTCATAATGCGGATGGGCAACAATACGCTCTTAACCTATAACTTCTCAACCAATGGCACCCCTGCGTCAGCCGTGGTCGAGGTTCCTCGAACTACAATGCAACAGGTAGCCGGCAAGACCGTCAAAATCGAATATCAAGATATATACGCCGGCTATGTAGAGGCCACGCCATTATGGTTGATTTGGTCGCCCTAGTACTACAACGCGACTTCGGTCTGAGAAACCAGGGTTTTAACCGGGAATAGATGCGTTTCATGTCATTTCGCAGCCGGAGGCGGAGAAATCCCTTAAACATTTCAAACCGTGAAGCACTCGCCGGAAAAATGAGCGTTGTGGCTTCAAATTGTCCCAACCGGGCACCGTTTCAGGCGTAGTGTCACAGAGATTTCTCCGCTGCGCTGCGAAATGACATGCGGGACTTTACTTATCGAACTCAGCAAACCACGATGCAAGGCATCGTTCTTACAGGTAGGAAAAAGGGAGAATTGGGGGGAGCTACCCCCCATGCCCCCGGCCTACGGCGTTTTCCTTAGCAGGTTACTAGTGTAGGCGGCTTGTCACTTTATCGCGTCTCCGGTTACAATAGGGTATCGACCTCGACCTGCCGCTTCCCTGCCTTGTTCTCCCCATGTGTAGAAATTAGGCGAAAACTGCCTTTTAAACGTAATATCATCAAGCAACACCTTTAGATGAAACAGACTCATGACTACCACGCTGCACTGTAAACACTGCAAAATCGAAATACCAACACCTGGCCCCCAGCTCGACGCGCACCAGCCGATTACGTGTCCGGCCTGTAATGCGGTCTTTTATGTCAAAGATGATGATAAGACGGTCGTGCCGTTCACGCCGTCTACCCGCAGCCTGCCTGCAAAAATGGCGATCCAGGTTCGTGATGATGAACTTATCATTAAGCGCCATTGGCGGGGTGTAATCCCCGTTGGATTGCTGGTTATAACCTCATTTTTACTGACGGTTGGTCTCTTCATCAGCGACCTTCACCCCCTGGAATTTCTTATTAATCCCCTCACCTGGTTCGTGATAGCCCTGTTCTACTATAGCCTCAGAAGAATAGTTAACGCCACCAACATCCAGGTTAGTTCCGCCGCGTTACAGATTAATGAAGGCCCGCTTCTACCCAGGCGACGGAGATTCGTCAGTGTATCTGATATTACCCAACTCTACGTCAAAAAGATTGTGAAGCGTGGCAACAAAAATACGACCACAACCTACGATCTTAATCTCGTTCAAAAAAGGGGGGCTGATAGAACCCTTGTGACCGACCTGGAAACTGCTGAGCAAGCCCTCTTTTTAGAGCAAGAGATCGAACGGTTCTTGGGGCTTGACGACCAGGCTATCCAGGGCGCACACGAGAAAATCAATGCCGATTTTACCGGCTGGCGTACCTTTGCCGAGACAAACAACCTAACTTATACCTACGGTAAGCTTCTGGCGGGGCATCGGGTTCATGGCTATTACGAAGACAATTCGGTTGAACTGTTAATCATGCAGCCCCGCCTGGCTATCTCGCCCCAAACGCGATTGACGATAACGGCTGTTAATCGGCCCGAACAAAGTTCTTTACCGACCGATTCTTTCAGTCTGGCTGCTGCTACGACCCTGTTGGCTACTCCTGTTCAGTCGCCGGTTGACTTGGGCGGCAAATTTCAGGTTATGGGCGAGGGAAATATCCTTTTCTACGAAGAAGCCGATGTGCAAACAGAGGCAGACTATCTACAAGTTGTGTTTGATTGGCTTATCCGCTTGAGACGGGCTTACCCGCACATTATCGCTTTAGAGGGGGCGATGATGCCCCGGCTACACCCCATCGCTCTCGATAAAGACCACCCGACCCAGCCCGTCGCGAGACAGCTTATTAAAGCGATTGCCACGGCAACCCGGCATTTGGCTCAATCTGACGTGAGGCTCTTATTATGCCCCGACTGCCTAACGCGCACCACCGTCCACCAGCTTGAGCTAGGCTGGCCGACCGTTATTACCTACTTCGGCTGTCGCCAATGTCATCAAAGTAAACAGTTTCTGGATGTCAACCATGTTGAGGCTGTTTTGGATCATACGAAGGGGAGAGAGAAGTTTGTGCAGCAAGGCCAAACGCTGCGAGTCAATGGGCTGGCCCGGCCCACTCTGTTCGATTTCAACGCCCTAACCATTGTTGCGGCTACAGATAAGGAGGTCGAACGGTGGGTCATCCGCGTTGGCAACGATACCGATTCGATCCGTCAGAGCCAGTATAAACAGATGCCCTGTACCGTCTCGCCGGACTGTGCGCTGTCGGAAAACACGCTGCGCATTCTCCGCCGCACATTCGGGTCGGTGCAAGTTGAGTAGGGGTTAGGAACACCTATAAAGTGACCGATTACAAATGAATACTTTCATCAGGAGATTAGAGGTTACGCTTAGGAATGAAAAATAATTAAGTTCGGCATGTCATTGCGAGCAAAGCGAAGCAATCCTCACTTCCGAACGCGAGAGATAGCTTCGTCGTCCCTCCTCGCTATGACACATGCGGAAACTGTTTTTTTGCTAATCCTTAACACTCTCCCAATCTCCAATCTCCAATCTCCCCCTACTTCAACCGACTCAAGTACTGATGTACAAACTGAACCGCAATCGATCCTTCGCCCACGGCGGAGGCGACCCGCTTAACCGAGTTCGACCGTACGTCGCCCACCACAAAGAGACCGGGCACGCTGCTTTCCAGCAGAAACGGTGACCGTTCAACCGGCCAATCACGGGGTAGTTTGCCGTCAACCAGCAACTGAGGGCCGGTCAGCACAAAGCCATGCCGATCCATCGTCACTACCCCATTAAGCCAATCTGTACATGGCACCGCGCCGATAAAGATAAAGAGTGCCGCTGCGACGTGCGTCTCTTCAGTGCCACTCACCAAGTCTCGAATGGTCAAGCATTCCAGATGAGCGTTTCCCTGAACATCGGTAACGACGCTTTGCAACCGCACCGTTATCTTGGGGTGCTGCTCAATGCGATCAACCAGATATTGCGACATCTTCGTCGCCAACGACTCGCCGCGGACGACCATCGTCACCGAGGCGGCATGCTGGGCCAGATAAAGCGCTGCCTGTCCGGCAGAGTTACCTGCGCCGATAATGAACGCATCCTGATCCCGGCAAGCTGTAACCTCGGTTAGGGATGCACCGTAATAGATACCGGCCCCGTTGAGCCGCTCAACGCCGGGAATATCGGGCGTGCGGTAAGACAAACCCACGGCTACAATCAGCGCGTGGCACGATATTTCGCTGCCATCCGCCAGAGTTAGGATGCGGTAGGGACCTTCGAGCCGCACCGAGGTCGCTTCTTGAGGCGTCAACAACTCGACACCAAAGCGCCGGGCCTGGACGGTCGCCCGCCGGGCCAAATCACTGCCGCTTAAGCCTGAAGGAAAGCCCAAATAATTCTCAATACGCGAGCTGGTACCGGCTTGCCCGCCCGGCGCTTGCCGCTCAATCATCACCGTACGCAATCCTTCCGATGCCCCGTAAACCGCCGCAGCCAATCCGGCCGGGCCGCCGCCCACAATCGCCAGATCGTAAAACTTCTCGGTCGCCTGGCGGCGCAGTCCAACTTTATCGGCCAGAGTCGCCGGGCTGGGTGTTTTCACCACCTCACCTTCGGGCAAAACAACCACAGGCAAGGTGGTATCCTCAATCTGAAAATCTGTCAGAAGAGCCTCTGCTTCAACATCCATATCGATGTCGTGGTATTGGTAGGGCACGTGGTTGCGAGCCAAAAAATCCTTTAGCTCATGCGTCTCTGATGACCAGCGGTGGCCGACAATGCGAATACCGCTAAAAGGCGGCCGGTATGATCCCTGCCAATCATCCAGCAGATCATCCAAAATCGGATAGAGCTTTTCGTCGGGGGGGTCCCAGGGCTTAAGCAAATAGTAATGGATAGCCGCATCGTTGATGGCATTGATAGCGGCATCGGTATCGGCATAGGCGGTGAGCAACACGCGCTTGGCCTCCGGGTAAAGCAAAGTTGCCTGGCCTAGAAACTCAACCCCGCTCATCTGCGGCATGCGCTGGTCAACCAAAAAGAGAGCAACCGGCTCGTTGCGCTGCTTAAGCTCTTGCAGCGCTTCCAGACCGGCCGCGCCGGAGTCGGCCCGTAAAACGCGGTACGTTTCTCCATACTGACGGCGTAGGTCACGAGCAACCGCCCGCAGCACGCCCGGATCGTCATCTATAGAAAGGATAGCTGGTTTTGTCATTGTACGAGTTCCCTACCTCTTCTAAAATAGCGGTATATCATCACCTTGAGATTGAACCTACAAACCTGCTTATTCACGTGGCTGGACTTGCTGCACACCTTAAAACAAAAAGCGCCAAGCCAATAGTATAGCTTTCGTTCAGTTCGGGGTCAATATGAATATGAGTTACACAGTGGGACAAAATCAGACCCTAAAGGTCTTTTAAGTCGGCTTTAGGGCAAGATACAAGCTCGATTGCCTCACCATTTTGCTTGATAAATGACTTCGGAAACCTTTAGGGTCTCGAACTGCGTAAGTCATAATGAAATGTAATAATAGCGGGTAAGTTAAGAGAAGAGGAGACCGGAGACATTTCGGACGATATATGATCTATCCTCAGCTCCGATCCCCATCTTTAGTTATCCGTCGGTTTCATTGTAAACAAAGAAAAGTTGACAACGAAAAACCGCACATCGAACACTTACAACCGGGAATTAGCTCTCGGCGACGGTCACTGTGGTCATCGCATCACCCTGCCGAATGGCATCGACCACATCCTGACCTTCGGTCACTTTACCGAAAACGGTGTGCCGATTGTTGAGATGCGGTTGGGGCGAATGGGTGATAAAAAACTGGCTGCCGTTTGTATTGGGGCCGGCATTCGCCATCGACAGCACACCCGTTTCGTGCTGCAAAGGGTTGCCCTTAAACTCATCCTCAAAACGATAGCCGGGGCCACCTCGGCCGGTACCCGTCGGGTCGCCACCTTGAATCATAAAGTTGTCGATGACGCGATGGAAGGTTACCCCATCGTAAAAGCCTTCATTGATCAGAAAAACAAAGTTATTTACCGTTTTAGGGGCGTACTGCGGAAAGAGATCAATCTTAATCGTACCCCGGCTGGTCTCCATGATTACTTTGTAAGTCTTCTCCGGGTCAATCTGCATTTCAGGTGGCGTACTCCACTGTTGAGCCATAACTGTTTCCTTTCTTCATTCATAGAATTGTTAAACCACATTTTATCATATCTGAAAGCCGCAATTTTGCCAACCTGGTAACCTGTCCGTGCCCGTCCCGATAAAAACCATGCTATACTATTCTAGGATGTTGGTCAGATGTCGATAGTTGATCGCCCGCTACTTTTGCGCTGAGGCACAACCTTATGGAAGCTCACGTCAAGCTAAACAGCAAATCTATTCCGGTACTGGTGGTCGTGGTGCTGCTGTTTCAGTTAGCCTTTCCTTACAAAGGTTGGGTTATCTTGCTGGTGGCGTTAGGTGGTCTATGGGGTATCGGCTATCTGTGGGCACAACTTCTGGCTCGCCAGCTTTGGTTTAAGCGCGAAGTTCGCTTTGGCTGGGCGCATGTCGGCGATCGGCTGGAGGAACGCTTCACGCTCACCAATGCCAGCTCTTTTCCGGCGCTGTGGGTTGAGATTATCGACCAAACAACCATGCCCGACTACAGTGCCAGCCGGGTAACCGGCCTCGGCGGCAACAGCGAAAACCGCTGGTACACCAAGGGCATCTGCACCCGCCGGGGCGTGTTTACCCTCGGCCCCACGACGCTACGCACGGGTGATCCCTTTGGGCTTTACACCGTGACGCTGCATCATCACGCCTCCGCCACATTGACGGTAACGCCACCGGTAGTTCACTTACCCACTATCGATGTATCGCCTGGTGGACGGGCCGGTGAAGGCCGTCCGCGTGCGAACACGTTTGAACGTACGGTTAGCAGTTCCGGCATTCGCCAATATGTGGCGGGCGACAGTTTTCGCTGGGTTCACTGGCCCAGCAGCGCGCGCCATGGTTCGCTCTACGTCCGTCAGTTCGACAGCATGCCGTCCGGCGACTGGTGGATCTTTATCGATCTTGATCAGCGCGTGCAGGCCGGGTCGGGCTTTGCAGCGACGGAAGAACACGCCGTGATTCTGGCTGCCTCGCTGGCGCATCGGGGGCTGCAATTGGGGCGTTCGGTGGGGATGGTAGCCTACAGCCAAGAATTAATCTGGCTGCCGCCCCGCAGCGGCGATACCCAACAGCAGGCCATTTTACGCAATCTGGCTGTGGCCGAAGCCGGGTCGCACACGCTGACCGAACTGCTCAGCCGCACCCAACCGGCCTCGGCCCGTACAAGCAGCCTGATTATCATCACGGCTTCCACCGAGGCCTCCTGGCTCGATGCGCTGCTGCCGATGATCAACCGAGGTGCGGTTCCGACGGTGCTGCTCCTCGACCCGGTTTCATTCGGCGGCACCGGCAACAGCCAGGGAATCGAGCAGGTACTGACCGATCTCGGTATTAGCCATTATTTAATCGACAAAGATTTCTTGGATCGGCCCGAGGCTCGCCCCGGAAAGCAGGGCCAATGGCGTTGGCGGGTCTCGCCATTTGGTCGTGCGATTGCGGTCAATCAAGATGATGTACGGTGGAAGGCGTTGGCTTGAGGAAGGAGATTGGGGGATTGGAGATAGGGAGATTAGGAGATCAAAAGGATTCTTAAAGCCAATCTTCTTATTTAGCCGAAGTCGGCAGTCAACAAGCGTCGCATCCCGAGTAGTGCGGGATGCTATTCGGGCTTAACGTCACGACATTGAGTTGCTACCTCCTAAAATAGTTACGACACCAGGGATGGTAGCGCAACATTAAGCCGTGGTGAAGAAAAATTTAGACAGAATTAACAGGATTTACCGAATTATGAGTGATAAAATCGTGATAATCTTGTCAATTCTGTCGATTATTTTGTCGCTCTTCTGTCGTTTTCACATCGCCACGGTTTAGTGCAGGGCTACCACAGGGATCAACGATGATCTTTTTTCGCTTTATTGGATGGATAATTAACCGCCTGGGGTGGTATACCTGCCTGGCCTGGCTGTTGCTGGCTACGGCGCATATCAGCCTGGCTCAAACGCTGGCCGAGGCCATACGCGACCTGGATAGTGGACTGCTGCTGCCGATGGCGCTCTTGGGTTTGCTCCTTGGTTGGGGGCTGGCGGTTTCCAAACGGCTGCCGGGGTGGTTGGCGGCTGCTCTTCTTTTTGTTCTAGGCGTCGAGTTAGCCCTCTTGCGCGTTGGTCGGCTGGAGGGGTCTGTGCTCACGCTAGGGCAAAACCTGGTCGATGTGATGACCCAAGTGTGGCCGTCACCGTGGGCAGCCTGGCCAAGCTTGGTGGCAGTCGGACAAACCCTCAGCAACGCGGGGCAGACGGTGGGCGTGGTTCTCAGTCGCTTATGGGTATGGGTGGTCTCGATTATCACCGGCAACCCGGCTTATGATCCGGTCGCGGTAGCCCTGGTCTGGAGTATCATGCTGTGGTGTGTATCGAGCTGGGCCGGTTGGGCCGTGCGCCGCTGGGGGCGACCGCTCACGGCGATGATTCCGAGTGCCTTCTTTCTGGCGGCAACACTGGCTTACTATCCACGGAATGTGACGGGCCTCCTGGTGATGCTCGGCGCGACGCTGCTGCTTATTGGCCTCACGAGACACCGGGTGCGGGAACAGCGCTGGCAGGCCAAAGGTATCGACTACTCGAATGATATCCGGACAGACACCGCCTTTGCCGTTGTCGTTATCACTATCGGTTTACTGAGTGTAGCCAGTCTGGTGCCTTCGGTATCGCTGCGGCAGGTGGCCCGGCGTTTCATCGCTCCGGCCCGGATCAGCCAACCGCTAGCCGAGTCGCTGGGCGTGCGTCGCGAAGTCGTTGCTTCCTCACGCGCCTTAGAGCCTTACCGGCGGGCCGGTCTACCGCAGGCGCATCTGGTGGGGTCGGGGCCGGAACTGTCGGAGCAGATTGTTCTTAGGATAACGCTAGAACCGGACGCTCCCGAAATGGCCAGGCCTCGCTACCGCTGGCGCAGCTTAACCTACGATCGCTACACAGGCCGGGGTTGGCAAACCGGCGTCACACAGCCCTTCCCCTACGAGGCCGGCCAACCCACTTTAGAGACCTTGCCGCCCTATCGGCGCGTGCTGCGGCAAAACGTGCAGGTCGTTGGCCCACGAGACGGACGGGTCTACGTCGCCGGCGATCTTCTGACGTCCGATCAGCCTTATCAAATTGAGTGGCGCGGTCCGGGCGACCCCTTTGGCATCATCATCAAAGCTGATCGCTATCAGGCCGATGGGCTGGTCAGCAACGCCTCTGAGGATAGTCTGCGAACCGCCGGAACGGCTTATCCGGACGGGATCGCGCGCCGGCATCTCAGCCTGCCGCAAACAATACCCCCGCGCGTTCTAACCCTGGCCCGCGATTTAACCGTCGACGCACCCACGCCTTACGACCGGGCGAAAGCGATAGAGACCTACTTACGCCGCTTCCCGTATACGCTCGACCTGCCGACCCCGCCCCGGCAGCGGGATCTCGTCGATTATTTCCTCTTCGATCTACAGCAGGGCTACTGCGATTATTATGCCTCAGCGATGGTAGTTCTGGCCCGCGCTGCCGGTCTCCCGGCCCGGCTGGCGGTGGGCTACGCCACCGGCAGTTACGATGATGCCAATGCGCAATACATCGTCACCGAAGCTGATGCCCACTCGTGGCCGGAAATCTATTTTCCCAACTACGGCTGGATCGCCTTTGAGCCAACGGCGGCTCAACCCATTTCGAAAAATCCGCCGGAAGTCACCGCTCCCCTTTCGCCTACCGAAACGGCAGCCCTCGATCCGGAGCCGGGTTACCTCTACGGCGGCACGTATATGCGGTGGGGGCTATTTGCCATCGGCGGTGTACTGCTCAGCGCGATAGTCGGGGCAGCCTGGGTGGCGATCGACGGCTGGTGGCTGGGGCGATTAGCCCCATCGTTGGCGATCACCGTACTCTTTGATCGTTTGCAGCGGCAGGGCCAAAGGCTGGCCATCGCGCATCAGCCGGGCGATACGCCCTTTGAGTTTGCAGCGGCCCTGGAACAAACCATAACCGGAGTAGCCAAATCGACACGCTGGGAGCCGGTCCTGAGTAACGCAGCGGCTGAGGTCGCGTGGCTGACGCAGCTTTATGTGCGCACGCTCTACAGCACTCACCCGCCGCAGCGCAGCGATCAGCGACAGGCTATCGCGTTGTGGCAGCGCCTTCGGCGACGGTTGTGGGTGGGGTGGTTTGTTCGGTGGTGGGATAGGTGGAGGGGTGGATAGATGGATGGGTGGGTGGATAGTTGGTTAGTTAGTTAGCAAGGCTCGTCGTCAAAGATGGTGATGGTGGTGGTGATGGGATCGCCGGGATCGAGATTGATGAGGTTGGACAGTTCGAGAATAACGGTTTTGGAGGCCGGAAATTCGCAATCGGTGTCATCAACTACGCCGGCCCAGATGACAGTGGTACTGATGGGGCTGACGCCGGCAATATCCAGTGCGAAGCTTCCGACATTGAAGATGTCCAGGTAATCATCGGGCGTCGTGGCTGTTCCGCCGGAGGTGGGGCCATAGGTGAAGCTGTTGTTTTTGCCTGAGGGCCGGTCGAGCGTAATCGTCAGTTGAGGCGTATCGGCCTCGTCGATGTCGTAATTGGCGAATTCAAACGCAACCAGAGGCAGCGGATCATCATCGATTATCTCAAGCACGGCTATATCGAGGCCGAAGGTCGCGTTCTGGGGATTGCTGAGTTTTAGACCCACCTCTTCGATATCGGGATCATCGACATTATCATCGACAATAGGAACGGTGAAGGTTTGGGTTAGCGTGCCGCTGGGGAAGGTCAGGCTGCCGTTGGTCGCGGTATAGTCGTTGGGGGCAAAGGCGGTGATATCAGTGGTCGTGTAGCTGACGGTCACCGGTTGGCCTGAAGTCCGATCCAGGCTAACCGTAATGATGGCTTCTCGCTCTTCTTCAACAACAGAGTATGTCGATTGCGTAAAGAAGAGTTCCGGCAGGGCCGTGGGCGTGAAGGTAGGCGTAGGGGTAGGGGTATCGGTTGCCGTATCGGTTGCCGTTGGGGGAGAAGTATCGTCGTCGCCATCATCATCGTCGTCATCATCGTCGTCCGGTGGGGGGACGGGTGTTGGCGGTATAGGGGTAGCCGTTGGTAACGGCGTAACTGTCGGTATCGGTAGAGGCGTATTCGTCGGTAGAGATGTTGCGGTCGGGAGGAATGTGGCTGTGGGTAGCGGGGTTGGGCTAGGGACCGGCGAAGCGGTTTCGGTGGGGAGCGGGTTGGCGGTTGGCCCCACTCCCGTAATCGAATTGCCGTTGTTGTCCCGTCCGCCGTTGCCGTCATCAGAGCGGCCTGACACAGAGGCTCCCTGAGAAGCGCCTGACAGCGTTGGGGTTAATGTCGGCGTTGGCGTCAGGGTAACAAACGGAGTAACGATGAGCACATCGTTGACAATATCATCGAGCAGCCCTTTCACGACAACGCGCTGCGGAGCCGATGGGGTAGGCAGGCGCAGGCCGCAGCACAATACAGCTATCAGGGTCGGGGCCAAAAGCATTATACTAAAGTAGAAAAAGCGTCTCACGGTTTGGTTCCTGTAGCGGTTAGCAGTTAGCGGTTAGCGGTTAGCTGTTAGTCGGGCGTTCTATTAATAAAGGACGGTTTGCCATGTTTGAGTCAGGCATTACTCAATGATGCTGCCTTCGGTGGTAATCCGCCAGCGATAGGCTTTGTAGGTCCAATCGCGATAGCCTTCGGCGGCGGTCAACCCGTTGGCGGCATAGGTCAAGATATAACGATAGCTGCCCGGCGCTTTTTCAATCACTTTGGTGTCGTGGGCCGGGATAGACCAGCTTTGGCCGTCGATTTCCAAGATAAAGTCCTGGTCTAGCTCATTGAAGATTGCCAGCAGGGCCAAACCCGGCGGCGTGGGTGTCGGTGTGGGGATAGGGGTAGTGGTTGGGACAAGAGCGGGGTCGGGAGTAGGCGGACTCCAAGCGACGCGGCCGTTTTTCTCAATATCAACTACGATTGCGCCATCAGTGACATCCATTGAAGCGACATCGATGGGGGCTTTGCTTAGGGCTTCGTCGATACCGTTGTTAATTCCATTAGCCAACGTACGGCCCACCCAACCGAGCGAGAAGTCGTTTATGGTGGCTAGCTCCACATGAGGTTTGTTGACGTTCAACGTGACCGTGATCCGTACATCTACAACAAAGGAGT
>JAGRBZ010000194.1 GCA_020433805.1 Anaerolineae bacterium | reverse complement strand
GACAAACTCTTGCCAAGCCGCGATCAGATCTGCTTGGTGCCAGACCCCGTACCTCATCGCCGCCCAGCACCGACGAGCCGTGCCAATCCCAAAGCCGCTGGCTAACAGAGCTGGAAAGACTGCTCCCCGGCTACTCAACAATGAGCCTTGGAGCAGCATCCATAGAAATTGTAAAAGTGCAAAATTCGTCCCCACCGGCAAGCTTTTTACAACTGCTTGCAACGCTTGTATAGTATACTCTACAGCGATTAGCATAGTCCTCCAATTACAGTTTTTGGTTTTGGTCTCACTGTAATTATGGACTGGCTAATCGTTGTTTGTCACATCTCACTTAGCGGAAACTAAAGTTAAGCAACTCCGGCAATATCAAACGACGGATGTGCAGCTCACTATCCAACCGCTGCCCCGCACCGGACCGCTACCACTCTCCTTTGCCCAACAGCGGTTGTGGTTCTTGGATCAGCTTGAAGATAACCTTACACCCTACAATGAAGTCAGCGCGATGACGCTGCACGGAACCCTGGATATCGACATTTTCAAGCAAACCATGCTCGAACTGCTTTGCCGCCACGAAACGCTGCGGACAACCTTTATTGCTGCTGAAGGTCAGCCTGCCCAGGTCATTAGCCAGCCAAATTTGAGCCTGACCGTGGTCGATTTACAATCGCTGGCAGCCGAGGCCCAAGAGGCCCATCTCCAGCAAGTTGCTCTGCAGGAGGCTCAAACCCCTTTTGATCTCAGTCAGGGTCCACTTCTGCGGCTCACCCTGTTTAGGCGCGGCACCAATCACTGCGTATTACTGTCGGTTATGCATCACATTTGCGGTGATTTGTGGTCTTCTCGAATATTGGTTCAAGAGTTTGCCACGGTATATAGCGCTTTTCTCAACAACAAGCCTTCCCCGCTGCCGTCTTTACCCATTCAGTACACCGACTTTGCCCAGTGGCAGCGTGGCTGGCTGCAAGGCGATGTTCTAACCAGACTACTCGATTACTGGCGGCAGCAGTTATCCGGCGCTCCGGCTATGTTGGCCTTGCCCATTGACCGACCCCGGCCCGCTTATCAGACCTTTGAGGGTCAGCGCCTCACCTTTGATATAGATCCGGATTTGACCCGGCAGTTGCGGAGCTTGAGTACGCAGTGTCAGGCGACCTTATTTATGACCTATCTGGCCGCCTTCAACGTTTTATTGGCCCGTTACAGCGGTCAACATGACATCGTAATCGGCACGCCAATTGCCAATCGCCGCTATCGGGAAGTTGAGTCGTTGATCGGTTTTTTTGCCAACACTTTAGTGTTACGGACCGACCTGACCGGTAACCCGACCTTTGTCGAACTCTTGGAGCGAGTTAAAGCGGTCACCCAAGCTGCGTATGATCATCAAGATTTACCCTTCGAGAAACTCATCGAGGTCCTCAATCCGGAGCGAACTTTAAGCCATACGCCTCTCTTTCAGGTAATGTTTGCACTACAAAACATTCCGGCCCAGGCCATCGAACTGCCCCAGATTACCATAACCGACTACGCTATCGAGACAGGTAGCGTAAAGTTTGACCTGAGCATTCAGCTCTATGAGTCATCTTCCGGCTTGCAGGGCATCGTCGAGTACAATACCAATCTGTTTGACGCTTCTACCATTCAACGGATGGTTGGGCACTACCAAACATTGCTCAAGAGCATTGTGGCCCAGCCTCAGACCCCGGTTGCCGGGCTGCCGCTGCTCACCGTAGCCGAGCGGCAACAACTGCTGGTAGAATGGAACGACACGCAGTTAGAATATCCCCAAGACCAATGCATTCATCAGTTGTTCGAACTGCAGGTCGAGCGCACGCCCGAAGCCGTGGCCGTCGTTTTTGAGGATCAATCATTGACCTATAGCGCGTTAAACCGCCAGGCTAACCAACTGGCCCACCACCTTGTTTCGTTAGGCATCGGCCCCGGCGACCTGGTCGGCATCTGTGTCGAGCGCTCTCCGGAGATGGTTATCGGCCTGCTGGCTATCCTCAAAGCCGGCAGCGCTTATCTACCACTCGACCCAAACTATCCGGCTCAGCGCCTGGCTTTTATGCTTGACGATGCCGCCCCCTCGGTGCTGTTGACCCAGCAAAAGCTTCGATCCGCTCTGTTCCCGTATCAAGGTCATCTCATTTGCCTGGATACGGCTCACTCCCTGCTGGCTCAGGAAAGTGACCAGCCGCTGCTCAGTGAAGTGACTGCCACTGACCCAGCCTATGTGATTTATACTTCCGGCTCTACCGGTGCTCCGAAAGGCGTTCTTGGTCGTCACCAGGGTGCTATCAATCGCTTTCATTGGATGTGGCAAACTTATCCCTTCGCCCCCGGTGAAGTTTGCTGCCAAAAGACGACCCTCAGTTTTGCTGACTCAGTGTGGGAGATCTTTGGGCCACTGCTTCAGGGCGTGCCACTTGTTCTCATTCCCGAAACTGTGGTCAAAGATTTGCCGCGCTTCATCCAGACGTTGATCGACCATCGAATTTCGCGCCTGGTGTTGGTCCCTTCTCTGCTGCGGGTGATGCTTGAGACTACCCCCGACCTACAGCACCGTTTGCCAAACCTGAAATATTGGACCGTGAGTGGCGAGGCACTGTCTAACCAAGTCGCTCAACAGTTTCAGGTTGCGCTACCCCAAAGTCGATTGCTCAACCTGTACGGCTCGTCTGAAGTCTCGGCTGATGTAACTTACTTTGAAATAACTGAGCCGGAACCTGGCCGGGCTGTGCCTATTGGCCAGCCAATTGCCAACACCCAAATTTACATCCTTGATGCCAATCTTCAACCTGTGCCTATCGGCGTGCCGGGGGAGCTATTCGTTGGCGGGGACGGGCTGGCTGGTGGCTATCTCAATCGACCGGAGCTAACTGAGAAGGCATTTATTCCTTCTCCCTTTTCAAACCAATCGGATGCACGTTTGTATAGAACCGGGGATTTAGCCCGATGGCGGTCTGATGGCACGATTGAGTTTCTGGGTCGGCTCGATTCTCAGGTCAAGATACGGGGTTTTCGGATCGAGTTAGGTGAAATCGAGACGGTCTTGAGCCGACAACCGCGGGTTGAGAACTGTGTCGTGCTGGCGCGTGAGGATACCCTAGGAGATAAACGGTTGGTAGCCTATATCGTGGCTCGGCCAACCACTGCTGCTGAAGCCTCATCGGTCGAGGCGGATGACCAATTATGGGCAACCGAGTTGCGACAGTATCTTGAACAACAGTTACCTGACCATATGGTGCCGTCAGTTTTTGTAATGCTGAAAACCCTGCCTTTCACGCCCAGCGGTAAGATCGACCGCAAGGCCCTGCCTGCACCGGAATGGCAAGCCACATCTGCCTATATCGCTCCCCAGACCACCACCCAAGAAAGCCTGTCTCAAATATGGACTGAGGTTTTAAATGTGGAGCGGGTGGGCATTGACGATAATTTCTTCCAACTGGGCGGCCATTCGTTGCTGGCTACCCAGCTCATCAGTCGTATTTGGGACCACTTTCAAGTTGACCTGCCCTTGCGAACGCTGTTTGAAGCGCCAACAATTGCCGCCCTCGCCCATCGTATAGAACCATCTCAAACTACCGAGACGGCAATGAAGACAATGTCCATCGATAGAGCATCTTTATCGTCAACCTTGGCCCAGCCACTATCCCCTCACCTGATCAGCCTCCAAACTGAAGGAAGTCGCCTGCCGCTTTTCTTAGTTCATCCTGTGGCTGGCGTTGTCTTCCCCTACTATGACCTGGCCCTGCACCTCGGCGCCGAGCAGCCGGTCTACGGCCTGCAATCGGTCGGCATTGCCGGGGAGGCCGAGCCTCTTACCCAGGTCGAGACGATGGCCGAGACCTATCTGGAGGCTATCCGCCAGATCCAACCGGAAGGGCCGTATCAGTTGGCCGGCTGGTCTTTTGGCGGGCTGATTGCTTTGGAGATGGCTCAACAGTTACACCAGGCTGGACAAGAGGTTGGCTTGTTAGCCATCATCGATACGCCCTTGACCTTGTCACCCTTAGGGGCATCGAAGGTGTTCTTGACAACCGTCTTGCCTCACCTATGGCCCTATGTTTCGGATTATTTGGCACAACAGTCTGGCCGATCCCATTCCAAGTCCAGGCTAAATTTCAAATCACCGGAGGTGCAGCGCTTGATGCGAGTCTTACGCGCCAATCTTCAGGCCGGTCGCCGGTACAGACCACAACGGTATCCGGGCCAGATAACCTTGTTTAAGACCGCGACCAAACATCCGCGTGCCACCTGGGGCTGGGGTGACATTGCCAGAGGTGGGGTCGAGATCGACTCGATTCCAGGCCATCATATGAACGTACTGCGTTCACCTCAGGTAGAGATCTTGGCCGAAAAACTACGACATCAGTTAGAGCACAACCCGGTTGGCGAAACATCAACATTTACTCAAGAGGCCTCTCCAGCCACGCCTCCTCCCCTTGACGACGAAGAGGCGCTAGCCGTGCCCAGTTCTAACCTAACCGCAGAGCCATTGCCTCCCCAACAGATGCCCTCTAACCTGGCCGCAGAGCCATTGCCTCCCCAACAAATGCCCTCTAACCTGACCGCAGAGCCGTTGCCGACCCGACAGCCGCCCCCTAGTGGAGCCAGTTTCGTAGTATCCTCTCAAAAAGCGGAACCTACCCCGTCACCGCAGCCGCATTTATCAGCCTCGGCTACGGCCAATGGAGCATCTGCGGCGTCTCGACAAAAGCCGATGACCGGGGCCGAGTATTTGCGCAGCTTGCAAGATGGCCGAGAGGTCTGGATCTATGGCGAGCGCGTCCCGGATGTAACCTCGCATCCGGCCTTTCGCAACCAGTGCCGCATGATCGCCCGTTTGTATGATGCTCTCCACGACCCCGCCCGGCAAGCGCTCCTGACCTGCGAGACCGATACCGGCTCCGGCGGCTACACGCACTCCTTCTTTAGAGCCAGCCGCACCGCTGAAGAACTGACGGCTGCCCGAGATGCCCTGGTCGCCTGGCACCGGATCGGCTATGGTTGGATCGGACGCGGCCCCGACTATATGGCCGGGCTGCTGGGCATGCTCGGGCCCAATGCCGACTTTTATGGGGCCTATCAGAACAATGCCCGCCGCTGGTACCAATTCTTTCAAGAAACGATGCCGTACGTTAACCACGCCATTGTTAATCCTCCGATTGACCGCCACCGCCCGCCCGATCAGGTGGATGATGTTTACATTCATGTAATCAAAGAAACTGACGCCGGCCTGATTGTGAGTGGGGCCAAAAATGTGACCACCAATTCCGCTCTGACCCAATATGCCTTTGTGGGCCAAGATGGTGGGGTCCACGTCAAAACGAAACCATTTGCCATTACCTTTCTACTGGCGATGAATACGCCCGGCCTCAAAATTATTTGCCGACCCTCCTACGAGATGACGGCCAGCGTTATGGGTACCCCCTTCGATTATCCGCTGTCCAGCCGGCTCGATGAAAATGATGCCATCCTCATTTTTGACGAGGTGCTGGTGCCCTGGGAAAATGTCTTGGTTTATGGCGACCTGGAAAAACAGAACCAACACATTGCCCGCACCGGCTTCTTCCCGCGCTCCGGGCTACAATCCTCTACCCGGTTGGCAGTCAAGTTCGATTTGCTGGCCGGGCTGCTGCTTAAGGCGGTTGAAGCCACCGGGGTCGAGAAGTTCCGGGGGGTCCAAGTCAATGTGGGCGAAGTGATCACATGGCGTCACCTATTTTGGACTTTAAGCGATGCCATGGCCCATGACGGCGTGACCCATAACGGCGTCATCGTACCAAAACTGGAACATATGATGACCCATCGGATGCTGATGAGCGTGGCGTATCCGCGGATTAAAGAGCTTATCTCGCAGTTGGTGGCCAGCGGGCTAATCTTTCAACCCTCCAGTGCCCTCGATTTCAGAACGCCCGAACTGCGTCCTTATCTGGATAAATATATGCGCGGCTCCACCAGCGACGCGGTGGAGCGGATCAAGCTGATGAAAACTCTGTGGGATGCTATCGGGACTGAATTTGCCGGGCGACATGATCTGTATGAGCGCAACAACCTGGGCAACCACGAAGCCGTCCGGCTGCACGTTTTATTCGACAGCCTGGGAACCGGGGTGGCAGAGGAGATCAAACAGTTCGCCGAGACCTGCATGGCCGAGGTTAATCTGGACGGCTGGTCGGCCCCCGATTTGCACACCCCGGACGATTTGGGTTTGCTCCGACAGTGGTTGGAACGGCGTGAGAATAATGGAAAGGACAGCTCCAGTTGACTCGTTCATAGCGGTAGGCTTGAGAAAGGACAAGCCTCCTGGTTGCGCCGTCAGCTCGGACGGCTTGTCCAGCGAGAGGCGAGAGCAGATGAGAGCCTCAAGCTGGACTTCGATACGCCCGAGGGGGCGCGCTTACTGCGGGTCTTGCGGGCTAATCTCCGGGCTGGTCGCCGGTATCAACCTCAGCCCTATCCGGGCCAAGTGACCTTGTTCAAAACCGCGGTCAGCCTACCGAGCACGACCTGGGGCTTGGGCGATATCGCCCAAGGTGGAATTGAACTCCATGCGATCCCCGGTCATCATATGAACGTCTTGCGCTCACCCCAGGTAGAGGTGTTAGCTGAATTATTGGCCGACTGTTTGGCTCAACCGGACAACGGGAAATCTTTGCTTTGACAGTGGCTAAATCTTCCCACGATGTTATCCTTGAGTTAAATTCAGAAATAGGCACTGGTTCAGCACGCTGCTTATCGGCCTCGATCACGCCGTTTACTAAATCAAAACCGCCCCAAGACATATGGGGCGGTTCTTTTTTCATCGCAACAAAAAACACAAAAGCCACCCATCGGACTCGAACCGATGACCTGCTCATTACGAGTGAGCTGCTCTACCAACTGAGCTAGGGTGGCACAAGAACGGTTATTAACTAGATAGAAGATTATAGCATACCCCTTTTACGTGTCAAGTTAGTTGGCAAACAGGGGGGTGTTTCGGTTTTGGGGAGAGAGAGAAACAGCGAATTACTGAGGAGAATGAGGCCACTGAACCGCTCCAGGCCGTGTTCTCATTACTCCACTGTCAAGAAAGCCCTCTCGTTGAAAGGCAGAATTCAGTGACATCATCATGTTCAGTGGTTCAGTGTTTCAATAAGCCCCGGCTGCCCCAAATAGAAATGCACCCAGCAAAGAGTAATACGCCCGATGGCCTAAGAATGGTCCAGTTTTTGTCGTTTGGTTGATAGAGCTACTTACCTAAAATACAACCTTGGTGGCTGTACAACCTCGGTCAGAAAACTGGACCATTCTATTGCCAGCAAAATCAAATTATGACCACATCCTATCCAATGCTATAATCCTTTTCTATGAAAATCACCATTGCCATCGGCTCACAAAATCCGGTTAAAATCGATGCGGTTCGGGCAATTTTGTCTAAGGCTTTTCCCGATGTTGAATTTGTCGCTGCAGCGGTGCCGAGCGGTATTCCTGACCAGCCCTGGGGCGATGAGCAGACCCGGCAGGGTGCTTACAATCGCGCTGTGGCTATGTTAGATCAAACCGGCGCGGATTTGGGTGTCGGTTTGGAAGGTGGGCTTGTTGAAACGCGTGAAGGGGTGATGACGTGTGCCTGGTGTGCCATTGTCGACCGGGCCGGCAAAGTAGGTTACGGTGGCGGTGTGCATATACTTCTCCCGCCCGTCATCACCGACATCCTGAGCCAGCATCATGAACTGGGATCGGCAATGGATTTTCTGATTAACGAAGACAATACTAAACAAAAGCAGGGAGCGGTTGGTATTTTGACCAACGGTTTAAGCAATCGACAAACCGCGTATGAGCAGTTGGTGGCTATGGCCGCCGCGCCGTTTGTGACCGGCTTTTACGAATAACCCAATTGCAACGTTACAGGATAGCGCATGAACAGCACCATTGTTGAAAACAACCTCGAAAACACGGGAGAAACGCTTGATGCGGAACGCCAAGAAATGGCCAAAGAGTACGCCGCCATCAAGCGCCGGCTCTTTATTGGTGAACTGGTTTTCAGTATCGCCTATGTATTGATGTGGATTTTTAGCGGCCTATCGCCGTGGCTGCGCGACCAAATCTACACGGTTACCCAGGCGACGTGGCTGGCCGTTCCGCTGTTTGCCCTTGGCTTTGGCATCCCGTATAGCATTATCACCGCGCCGTTAAACTATTATAGTGGCTTTGTGCTGCCCCATCGCTATAAGCAGTCGGTGCAAAGTTTGCCAAGCTGGCTGCTCGATCAAGTCAAAGGCGCGGCGATTTCGGGTGTTTTGGGGCTGATTATTCTGGAGATTATTTACGCACTCATGGGCGTTGCCCCCCAAACCTGGTGGCTGTGGGCCGGCGGCGTGATGCTGCTTTTCACGGTGCTGCTCAGCAATCTGGCACCCGTGTTAATTTTCCCTCTCTTCTATAAATACAAACCGTTGGAGGATGAGGATTTGGTAAACCGTCTGACACGCCTGGCGGAGCAGGCTGGAGCCAAGGTCAAAGGGGTTTACGCCTTCGATATGAGCAGCAAAACGGTCGCCGCCAATGCGGCGGTGATGGGGCTGGGTAATACGCGCCGCATTGTGTTGGGTGATACGTTGGTCGAAAAATTCACCGTCGATGAAATCGAGACGGTCATGGCCCACGAATTAGGCCATCACGTGCATAAAGACCTGCCGCTGGGCATTATCGTGCAGTCGGTGCTTACGCTGGTAGGGCTGTGGCTGGCTGATGTCATCATCCGTTGGGGGATAACGGCTTTTGGTTACAACGGCCTAACCGATCCGGCCACGTTGCCTTTGTTTCTTGTGGCCTTCACCATCTTTGGTCTGATAACGATGCCCATTGGTAACCTCTGGTCGCGCTGGCGCGAGGTTATGGCCGATACCTATGCCCTGAAGACGACTCGTAACCCCCAGGCATTTATCAGCGCGATGACGCGTCTGGCTAATCAAAATCTGGCCGAGGCCGAACCGCCCGCCTGGGTGGAGTTTCTGCTACATAGCCATCCCTCGATTAGTAAGCGGGTGGCAATGGCCCAGAGCTTTCGCGTTGAGAAATAGAATGTGATCTGTACTCAGGTGACTGGCACTTTTGCTCAAATAGAGAACATTGCGTGGTATCTAACGCTACAATTACTGCGATTAAGTGCCAGTCACCGGTCTGCTGAATAAATACCTTTGAACTATCAAATGTCTCTACAATTTCTCTATCGAACTCTATAAAGCTCTCCTTGTATTACAATTAGTGAACATACCCTTTACTCTTCCATATTTTGCACAAACCGGTAGGCAGAGCGCTGGCCGAGATACGCACCCCCCGGAATTCCTCATTTGACTGCTTTTCCCTATAATTTAGCCCGCAAAGCTTTTACTATTACTACTACGAGACTTAGACATAAAGCTAGAAAAGAAACCAGGTTTTTCGGTTAATACGATCAATTTCGGGCCGAAAAAGGCTCACGCAAGAGCATATTTCCATTTCTAAAGTCAAAAACCTGGTTTCTCAGACCAAAGTCTTGTTGTAGTACTATATCCTGAGCTGTAATGAAAAACCCACAAGTTATCGGTAGTCGCAAAAAATTTGGTCTGATCGTCGGGGGCAGCTTGCTCTTCCTGTTTGTGATCCTCTTTCTGATTGACGTCGACGTTCTGCTCCAGTTGTTTCGCACAACCAACTGGTTGTATATAGCGGCCGCAACCCTCTTTCTGCTAGGGGGGTACCTGCTGCTGACTGTGCGATTGCGCTATATTCTGCTCAACCGGCCCGGCTGGTGGGAAACCTTTTATGCCAACAGCATCGGTTATATGTTGCATATTACGGTTTTTGCTCCGGCCATGATCGCGCGTACGGCGTCCGTGGGCTGGATTACCCCAATTTCTGTGGGCCGAGCCTCAACCGGCATTCTCCTCGAACGCTTGATGGAGCAGCTTATGCGGGTATCGACCGGTATCCTGGTGGGTGCTCTGGCGGCGAGAATGCAAACGGCTTCCGATATGCCGGTCGGTGGCGGCGGATTTCTACTGCTCATCATGTTTATCGCCATCTACTTGGTTATGCGGTATCGTGACCAGGTGGCCGACAGCCTGGTATCCCTCTTGAGGCATGTTCCTTATCTTAAAGAGGAGCAAGTCCGCAGCACCGTCACCAATATGCTTGAGGGCCTTGATGCCATCAATTCAACCAGCCGGCTGGTTGTTTGCTTGCTCTTGTCGTATGCCACCTGGGCCGGCTTTTTCATTTTTCAGTTTCTCGTATTGGTTGCCCTGCCGTTAGACCTACCGATTGACCAGATGGTGCTTATTGCGGCCGTGGTCTTGACCGTAATGCCGCCCTCAATCAACGTGATACTGATTTTGTATCAGGTCGTTGTAATAACCTTATTGGTTACTTTTGGCTTAACCGATACCACAACCGCATTAGTCTATGCCATAATTCTCCACCTCATCCAGATGCTCTGTTGGATCGTATTAGGCCTTTGGTCGGCCCGCCAAGCTCATGTGAACTTCTCAGAACTTATCCAAACGGTGCGACAAACAGGAGCAACTAGTGAGCAATCCACCTAAACCAAGCAATTACGATCTTTTTCGACAGGCCGACTTCAACCGGCCGGAGCATTACCCCCTCGATCAATCGGTTTCGCCGGAGCTGTACCGGCCTCTGGCCACCTGGATGGGCCGGCTGCTTTTGCCCAAACCCGAGGAGCGAGACAAGGTCAAAGGTGCCTGGTTGGAACTTCATCACGCCGGCGCTGAGTACCAACACCTCGTTGGACAAGTGGTTTATCTGCGCTGGCACAACCTGGCGGAGGTGATGAGCCGGGTCTGGTCCGCCGCTCGCGATGTCTATCTCAGCGAGGAGGCGAAGCAGAGTTTGGCTGAAGGATTGGTCCACCCAACCCGACTGGATCACTGGCGGCTGGTCACCTCGCTGGAGTCTCTGGCCGGCGCACGGCCCCATAATGACGTTATCGTCATGCTCCGCGAGCCGGTTGAGGTGGTAGAGTCGCCCGAACAGGATGAGCCGGCCAGTCTCTATATCAGCCGCGAGCCGATCCAGATTACGGGCCGCTACTACGCTCTGGTCAAATTTATAGCGCCGGTTCAGAGTGGTGGTGACCTTTTCCGGGTCGTTCATTTCAATCGCGCCAGTCGCCGGTTTGATGGACCGGAAGAGACCGTCCATCTGCCGGAAACGATTATCGATACCGAAGCGCTCTATCGATCAACCAGCCACGGCATCGAGCAAGACCCACTCAATGAAACGGGGTGGTACATTGCCGGAGCAAAAAACCCGGCGGGTACGTTTGTGGCTCAGGCGCTGGCACCACGTGCTCTCTTAAACTTGCAGCCGGATCAAATCATTACCGGCCGGAAGGCGGCGGTCAACTTCATCAAGAAGCAAGCCTGGCACGAGACCACCGAGCGAAAGGGACAGATCAACACGGTTTTATTAACGACAGAAGGGGATGAGAAAGCCGCGCTCGATAGCTGGCGAGAGGGCGATCAGGCTTTGCTGGTCAACACCTATGGTGGGATTGGCAACGGCCGGGAGCCGTATCCCTATCCGGGTGGTTACTACTTTGGTCACTTTTCCTACGGCCGGGCCAGGGTCATTCGGGAGCCACTGGCCGATGCGTTAATCTTTGACCTTGAATATTTTCAAGTCTTTTCCAGCAACGGCGACGGCCTGGTTCCGGGGATTCTGCACTGGACCCGCTACGTTGGGGACCGGCAGTTTGGCTTTCTGGGTTATCGCCCGGTGTGCGATATTTTGCTTAAACTGGACTGCTTCACCGTACCCTACGCATTTGCTCACCGATCGATTTCAGCCCTGGAACGGATGAGTGTTTTTTTAGAATTTGTACTCCACCTTTACCGGATTGGCGGCGGGTCCGGAGGCGTCTATTTTGGAGTAGCCAACAACTGCACGCAGGATTCAAATCAGGCGCTCTACGCGGCGGTAAAAGATTTGGATGTTGCCTTTAAGGATCACCCTCTGGTACAGGATATGCTCAACCGCCACCCGGAAGAGGCGGAACGGTTTGACCGGTTGCTGACACTGGGGCACGATCTGCGAAAAACGCTGTTGCCGACGGGTACGGTTCGGGCCGACTGGCGCTACAATTTTCAGCTATTCGAGGTCAGCCTGAATGAAAACGGCTGGATGAACATTCTACGGGCGCTTATGACTTGGCGGGCGATGACTCCCCACTGGGCCAGCACCGCCGTAACCACGGTATTCTTAGCCCACGGTGCCACCGCTTGGGTCTTACGGTCGAACCAGGTGGGCAACTACGATCCGGAGATGGTGCCGAAAGCGATTGATCCGTAGTGATGAAACCAATTCCTGTTGTTGGCGTTACTACCGTAGCTGCCTTTGATTGCACCGGTGCAACGTTATGGCCCATACCAGTGCGGTAAAGACAACCTACAACGTACCCACCGCAATTAAAATATCGGCCTTTTCCGTGACCGTAGCCAGGTCGGGCACGTGGATATAGTTTCCGTTCCGCTTGATGGCGATAACAATCCGATTATAGCGTTCTCTAATCTCGGAAACTGTTTGCCCTATAAGTTCAGGGTGATGATCGGTGTACAACTCTATAAAACGAACGGTCTCTTCACATTCAGATAAAATGTAATCCCAATACGCCGCCACTTCGGGTTGGAGGAGGCTGGAGGCAATTTGGAAGCCACCCATCACATTGGGCGATACGATGGCATCAGCGCCGGCGGCCCTAAGCTTGCGTTTGTTAGGCTCATCTACGAGCCGGCTAATGATTCGAAGCCGGGGGTTGTTAAGATGCTTGGCCAATTGGCGGGCGCTTAACACGGTAAAAAGGTTGTCGCGATCATCTTCCATCGTGGTGATTAAGCCTCTGGCGCGTTCGATACCGGCACGCATTAAAGCGGCATCGTCGGTGTTATCCTCTTGTAAATAGAGAACCCCCACATGCTCGGCCAGTTCGGCGATATCCTGACGCTCATATTCGGTAGTATCGCTTTGCACATAATCCAAATGATGAAACTGCCGCAACTTTTTTGCCACATAATCTTGATGAAGATAGAGGAGCGTCCAGCGTAGAATATTCTCATCGGGTTCAATGATAACAAAGGGGGTATCTGTCTGATACAATTCGTGCGCTACACGCTTGCCAATGTAGCCTCCGCCGCACAGAATGATGTGATCATTCAAATCGGCAATGTGTTTCATCTTGCGTTCCTCCATCATCTGTTTAACCCGTATCTGCTGATGCTCAATAACCAAAACGGCCACCGTTGAGAGCGCATAGCCCGCCACCCCAATCGCAATGAGTGTAAAAAAGATAGAAAAAACCCGCCCAGCCGGTGTTTCCGGGGTAAGGTCGCCATAGCCCACGGTGGTAATGGTGATGATAGTAGCATAGACCGAGTCGAGCAGAGACCACCCCTCCAAAAGAGAATAGCCCAAACTACCAATGACGACCACCCCGATGATAAGCAAAGCCGCATAAGCAACATTTGAGTTGATAATGGTCTTGCGGAATCGTTGCCTGATGACATCAAGGTGTTGAGTCAACCGACTTAGGCTTGAAGGTTTGTTACGAGAATAGCTCATACAGGTTATCGTAACCGCACAATGTCACTTTCAGCAAATATGTGGATCGACAAAATAATCGACAGAATTGACGCAATGATCACAACTTTATCTATCCTACTTCGGTAAATGGGGCCGTAGGGCTGTTTGATTTTTCTTCACCACGGTTGCGTGCAGAGCTACCTCCGGCTCTAAATTTCGCCGGTCAACTTCACATTTGGGTTAGGATATGATATCTTAAAGTTGTAACACCGTTGTGTCTTCCATCGATAGCAAAGAAAGGATTAAGATGATGACTATCTTTTATAAGCTGCAACCTTGCTCCTTGCCCGGTGGCCGTAAAAAGTTTCGGGCCCGCGTCAGCTATAACGGGGTCTATACGATGGAGGATATGCTCGACCTGCTGGACTCCCATAGTGTCGGCGTGAGCCGGGCGATACTGCTGGCCGTATTTGAAGAGATACACCTGCTACTCGTGCGGATGCTGCTGGATGGGCACAAGATCGAAACACCCATTGGCACCGTTGGACTGAAGATTAAAGGCTACTTTCCCGGTGATGATGCACGCTTTACCAAGGATAATTCACTTGAAATAACCATTGTTCCCACCGAGCGGCTGACCAAGGCGGTTGTTTCCAAGGCTAAAATTCGCAAAAAACCATCGACTGTTCCGAAACCGGACCTGCAGATCTATACCAATCTGGCTCAGCCTGACAGCAAAAATATCCTAACCCCCGGCCACATGGCCCGTGTAAGCGGTTATGAACTTAAATTTGATGCCCAGGACCCGAAGCAAGGCATCTTTTTACGCCCCATTAAAAATGGTAACCGTTCTCTACCGGCCGGTCCCAGCGTGCGCATTGAAGAGATAGGTCTGAATACCGACCGCCAGCTCATCTTTCAAGTACCTGCCGACCTACCGGTAGGCATGTACGTGCTGGAGATAAAATCGCTGTTTGGCACCGCCAGCATGCGCGCAGGCGAGTTTGACGACTTGCTCATTGTGCCCTAGTAGACCGACACACAAGATTTGGCGGATGAACCCTCGCAATTTACCGAGGATTTACCCGTCAAACGAACGTTGTCAGAGTACTAGTTACAGACCAGAAACCAATTTTTTATACGCCAGCCCCCGTTTATCTATAGTCTAGAATTTCATCATCTGTAGCCTATAATCGATTGGATTATAGGCTAGAACTCCTCTCATTACAGCCTACAATCGTATCACGTTTAGCCAATAGAAATACAGGGCCTGCCGCCGGGTGCGAGCAGACTCCGCCCCTGCCTCGACCAGACTCTGCGGCTGAGAATGGGTTGCGTCGGGCTTGGAAACGAGAGCGCTACCTAAGGACAGACTCCCGTAAACGCATTGAGAACAGGATGCGCAGGATTAGCTGATTTGGTTGCTTTTGACCTCGATCCGCCCATCCTGCGCATCTTTGTTCTCTCCATGTTGCATGAGCACTCACCCGTTTCAATTTGTCAGCAATGCCTGATGTCCGATTGTCAGGGCCGTACAAGATGTGATAAAATTGCAAAAACGCAGGGGTAGGGGTAGGAAGCCGGTGCTGAGTTTGATGAAGGCCCGGACGATACCGGCCTGATTGTCGGTCCGGTTCCGGAAGTCGTGCGGGAAGGGCGGGAGCCATATCATTATCTAGGCGATCCGCCCTTTTAGGCCGTAAATTCAATTATAGGTATAGGACTTACGTAGTTCGAGATCCTAAAGGTTTCCGAAGGCATCTATCAAGCAAAATTTTGACGCAATCAAGCTTGTATTTGTTCTAAAGTCAACTTATAAAACCTTTAGGGTCTAATAAGGCATGGGGTGGTAACCTCCTATCCGATTGTTCGGTCGGTATAAGCCATGTTAAAATACCACCGAGGTAAGGAGGCAATCTATGGCTAAGAATGACATTTATCAAATTAAAGTGACCCTCAAGCACAGCAAGCCCCCTATTTGGCGTCGGCTTGAGGTACCGGCCAATACC
>JAGRBZ010000193.1 GCA_020433805.1 Anaerolineae bacterium | reverse complement strand
GTCGAAAATGGCTACGTTCTGTTGCAACGCAATGGCTGGGACACCGGGCTGGCCATCACGCCGGCGCTCAAACTCGGTTCGCTTCGAAACGGAATCCAATCGGTTGAAGAGGATACCAGCTTTTGGTGGCTGACTCACATTGCTAGTGGACGGACGTTGGGTAGCCAACCTTACGAGCGAATTGAAGAAGCCCAACTCATCGGCAGTGTGCTGGCCCAGTTGGATTGGACGCGGACGGAACAAGAAATCCCACTGCGAGACATCAGCCGGGCGCAAGCGACCATTGAACAGTTCAATCGAGCCTTAGCCGTTGAAAAACAGCAGCGCTCCATTGGCCCGAAGCCTGACAGAGTCGAGGCCAAGCTCGAAAGTCCCCAAAAATCAGAGAGGGCTATATCTGGGGAAAATCCCCAGATAGCAGCGGAGCGAAATAGGGAGCAGTCGACATTGCTGACCGGCCAACTCATGGCGGATAACTACGGCGGGGTGGCGCGTGTCGTCGAGGATAACGGTGAGTCGCTCTTTATGGTCGATAGTCTCGGCCACCGCTATGAGGTGGGGCGGCATGAGGTGCGGCAACCAACCGACAGCGATTTTGAATTGGGCCGGATTGCCCGGTCGATTGATCCCGCCAAGACGGCCGGGCTGCGCTGTGCCGGCTGCGAACGAGCGGCCAATGCCGGCGAGGCATGGTACAAAATCGGCCTCGATAAGCGTTTTTGCGATAGCTGTGCCACTACCTATGGAGCCGAAGAGGGCTATATCAAAGACACCGAGATTACGCTGGAGTGATGGATACCTAGCGATGGCGTGCGAGACGAAACAGCGGCGGGTCGAACAGAATGCGGCTAACAAAAGCGGTTTGGCCGCGCTTAGCAACAAAGCGGCGAGCGTGGCCGGCAGCACCGGTCGGGCCGTGTCGGGGCTGGTTGGTCGGGTGGTGAAACCGCTCCGGCGCGGGGAGAAGAAGGCTAAGGCTGAGGCGAAGGCGAAGAAAAAGAATAAAGTCAGAGCGAAGGTTGAGAAAAATAAGGCTGACAATAAAAGCAATACGGCTCAGAAGAAAAAACGAACCCGGACGAAAGAAAAGACAGATCTGCCTACGCTTAAGAACCAGGCTTCATTTTTTACAATGCAGCCGGCGGTTGAACAGATTAAGGTTGATATCTACAAACCGCAACCGAGGATTGATTTAAGCAAGGCTTTTAAAGCTGAAGAGTTACAGCAGATTTCGGTGCAACTGGCCCTGGGCGGAGCGGCGACGGATCGCCATTTGCGCGAATTAGTAGGCGGCACCAAGCGGGGGATTGGCTACAGCGACCCACGGGCCGGCGATTGGATTGAGGCTGACCGGGCTAACTATCGTTTCTTGAGTGAGCGGGTTAACCTGGCCCGGCGCCAAAACAGCATCATCGAAACGAATGCCTTAACCGATGCGGAACTGGTTGACCTGTATGAATTTTCGCAGTACGAGGCCGACCGAGCGCAGCGGTCAATCGACCATTTGCTATCCGGCTGGAGTCATTTGAAAGGACCGACGGCCGAATATCTGACCGAACAGCACCGGCTAAATGGCCGGTTCTATAGCTTTATCGCCGCGCAGCTTGAGCCGCATATCACCGTTGCGATGAAAGATGCGGCTCTGCATGGAGAACTAAGCGGGTGAGCTGCCGGCGAAGCAGCAGTCAGGTCGGGCGACTGGCCGCAGTTCGAAGTGGGATCAGTGCAACCAGCAGCCAGATGGTCGGTCTGGTCGGCAGTGCCGTAACCCGGTTGCAGAAGCAACTGGGTGGTGCAGCCACCGATACACTGCGATTGGTCAACCAATTTAACCCGCCGCCGACCATCGAGAGTCTCAATCCGCTAGTTGCCGTCGGCGGCTTGACCGGCCAATTAACGGGTCGGCGGCATTTGCACAACCATCTCAAAAACGGGTTGGGTACAGTTCGACTGGCTCGCAATGTGAGTAGTGGGCTTGGCACAGGTTTGGCCCGTCTAAGTCGAGCCAAAGGTCAGCCAACGATCCAGCGCAGCTTCTTTCGAGAGCGGGTGCAAGCCCGTCAATGGCAAACCCGTTTGACAACGGCCGTCAATGCCCGTGATTTGATGCTGCTGCCTGGGGTCACTGTCAAAGCCAGCTACGGTCAGATGATCGAAGTCGGCGGCCAGAGCTGGCACGCCGGGCTAATGTTGGTCCAAACCGCTCAGGGTGAACGGGCCATGACCCATTTGCAGCGGCTGAGTATCCCAGCGGCCCACGTTTATTTCGACCGGGCCTTGAAGGATCAGGAGATTGTGGGCATCATCGCCGGGGAGCGAGGGTACGAGGCGCGGCATTTGCGCGGGTTTGCCGGTGAGGTAACCGAGGTCGAGAGCCTGCTGCCGTTTAGCCGGTTGAAACAGAGTCTTATCAAAGCCCATCTGCTGTGGGGCAGATAGTGCGCTTAAAGAAAGGATTTTTACTCAGTGAGCTGTCAAAAGAGTGCCAATAATGTGTCAAGATGGAGTGCTTCCCGCGCGGCTATCAGCGCGACCGGTAGCCAGGCGGCTAATATGGCCGGAAACGTACTGGGGCGGGCCGCCACGCTGGCTGATAGGGTAACCAACCAAATTGGTCAGGCTCAGGCCAGTATTACCACGCCTATTTTGCGAGCTATCGATCGGCCAACCACCCTGGCTGCGAAAGCCGCTCCGGCGGTGGCCATGCTGGCCGGTCTGGTCACGGCCCGGGTCGCCTTCAGTACGCGCGGGCCGCAGCCGGTCTTAGCGGTCGGGGTCACCTGGCGCGACCAACCGGCGCTCGATCCGGAGGCACGGCTCAAGCGGGCTGCCGGTCGGGTGGCCCTATCGGCCGGGGGGGCCGTCGGTGCGACCGTGGTGGCTCACCAGGGGATGACGGGTCAACCGAAACAATTTCAAGACAGTCGCACCGGCAAGAAAGTACGGATTGGACCGGCCAAACCCCGATTAGTCAAGGCGATGACCTATGGTGATCGGCTGGTGACCGGACGCAATGTGATCGATCAGCGCGGCAAGATTGTGCGCGGCGACCAGGGCAACTACTTTGCCGGGACGACCACTGTCAAAACATCAGCCGGTAAGCAGACCATCACCCACGTGCGTAAGATGGGGCTGCCGGCGGAGAGCTACTACTTCAATCGCGCCCTCAAGAACGGTGAACTGGCGGCGTTGGCTGCCGGTCAGAGCCAAGCTCACAAAATGAAGGGCTATGCCGGAACGGTGTCCGCCGAAGAAAATCTGGTCCCGCTGTGGAGTGCTCAGAAGCGCGGCATGATCTTAACCGCCCTGCACTGGCCGAACCGAGGTATGGCTCCACCCCCGGGTTCAACCTGGCAGGAGCAGAAAGCGTGAGTCAATGAGAACCAGAGTTGGAAGTAGGGTCATCCGGAAAGGATCGGTAACGTCGTGAGTTGTGAACGACGTGCAAACAGCGTCGGTCAAATGGCGGCGCTGCAAGCCGGTATCAACCGTCTGGCCGGCAAGAGCGCCGGACTAGCCGGCTCGATTGCCAGCACAACGGAGCGCGGCCTGGATACAATAGGCCAAACCGCCGCGCCGGTCACGGCTCGACTGGTCGGTCTGGCCGGGCCGGATCAAAGCCGGCGGTTGGCGCGCGGGCAGCAGCTGGCCCGCAGCGGTCTGCTGGTGGCCGGGGCGCTGGGCCGGACAAAAACCGGGCGGCAGTGGGGCCGGCAAGCACTGCGGACCGGTCTCCGACTGGGCGGTAAAGGAACCATTCGGGTAGGGCTGGGGCTGCTCAAATGCGGACCGCAGCTGGCGGCGGCGATGGCCGTTATTAAAACGGCTGATAAAGTGACGGCTGCGATGGGCGGTGTCGCCGGTGAGATGAGCCGGACTCAACAGGTGGGGCAGGTCAGTCGCGAGCGTCGGCGGTTGCTCATCTTTAAATCGAAACAAGAGGTGAAGATCTGGAAGAGCCGTTTAACCCCGCTGCTCAACCGGAGCGACCAACTGACTCGTCAGGTCAAAAGTAGCCGGGGGCTGATGTTCACTCTTGGCGGCACGACCTGGCATCAAGGCACATCCGTAGTCCAGACTTCGAGCGGGCGGAGGACGCTGACCCATCTGCAGAGCCTCAAGCTGCCGGCGACCCACCACTACTTCAACCGGCCGGTCTCGGCTGAGCAAGCCGTCAAGCTGGCTGAGGGGTCGCTTGAGGCCAGCAACGTCCCCGGTTATGTCGGCAGTTTGAGTGCCGGCGAGTCGCTGGTACCGCTCTGGGCGGAACCGAAAAAGCAGCTCCTCAAGGCGGCCATTCATTGGCCACCCAAATAGGGCGGAGGAACCATTGTGTCGTGTAACGCCAAAGGAAAAAAATGCATCAATGCCGCCAAACGCAACGGTATCTGGGGTCTGGCCAATGGCTATCTGGGTACGCTGGGCAGTTGGGCTACCTGGCGCGATACCAACGATGTCGATGATATCACGAGCCGTCTGGGGCAGGTCACCGCCGCTTACTTTGGTATCTCGATGCGAGGCGGCGTTCCCAAGCTGGCTTCCCGGGCGCTGGTAGCGATGCTGGCTGCTCACGCCGCCGAACAATTTACCGGCAGCGCCGCGACGCTGGGCTGGCGCATGTTCGGACGCGGTCAACCGGTGGCCAAGTATCGGGGCGTGATTGTGCGGCGTAATCCCAATATCGATACCCGCAGCCGCTTCCTGAACCGTCTCACCCGGGGCCGGGTGGTCGATATGAAAGGTTACTACTTCTTCGAAGGCAGCCGCACCTGGCTGGCCGAGAGCGTGACCTACAATGTGCGCGGCTCAGCCCGAACGGTCAGTCACGTCAAGAGCATGAGCTTTCCCTGGCGGGAACATTTTTTTGACCGACCGTTTCAGGTCAACGGTCAGGTTGAGACGGCTGGCGGCGATGATGCCGAACAGCGCAGCGTGCCCATCCAGCGGGTAATTGATGTGGTCAAAGGCGATGATGAGCCGACGACCATCCCCGGCTACCTCGGTAGCACCAACGAGTTGGACAACGCCACCCTCCTGCTGGGCAGCGTCAAACGGGGATTATACAAAACCCACTGGCTGCTGGTTGATGAAAGTGAGCGCGATATGCCGGCCGGTTACGACTTTGTCGATTACGATGCCTTGCTGCAAGGAGTCTCGCCAGGTCGAGGAACCAAAGATTATTATGAGGGGACACCATCCGGTGAACCCAAACCCGCACCGGCCAAACCGGTGCCGCAGAGCTATGCCGATATAGTGCGCTCTGAACCGGTCACGCCCGTCACGCCGTCGACTTCACAGCCCACCACTGCTCGTCAAATTCCGGGGATCGGCAGTTTAGGGCGGACGGCATCGTACCCCAGTTCGCCTGCTCTAAGTTCCATTCCCCGGCAAAGCCGCAGCCGGGCGACCGATCCCTCTCACCTAACCGATCCGGTTAATCAGGTCAAGGATCGCTGGCGGGAGGGGGATCGGGAATATCCACTGGCCGTCAAACGGTTGACGAAAAATCCCATCAGTGGCCTGGTGCAGGCTGATGCCGTTTACTACGACCCGGAGTTACGGCGCTGGCGCGAGATAACCGACCCGGCCGACCGGCAGAAAATCGCCCAGGCGGTGCAGACCGGGCAGATTAAGATTTTTGGCATCGAATAAATACACATGAATAAGGAGTAACCCTATGACAACCGATATAGAATATAATGAAGAAACCTCTTTTGAAGCCATCTTAGAAACGTTGGACTATCTGGATGACGATGATTTTGAGGAGTTTCTGTTAGGCTACGAAGAGATTCCGGTACTGCTGGTCGATACCGACCCGGACCGGGCCATCGCCCGCCAGTTGGAACTGATGGCGACCATCTTTGAGCCGATTGAAGAGGAGCGCAAGGCTGAAAAACGGATGGGACTGGCCATGCAACAACTCGACATCGAACAACGTCACGCCCTGCGCCTGCTGCTGAGTTACGAAGAGCCGGCAACGCTCATCGAGCACCTGAAGCGCTGTCTGGCTAACCCCGACTACGGTTACGGACCGAATGGTGATCAGGGCCGCACGATTGCCCAGGCGATGACCGCTTGCTCAGACGATGGTGACCTCAGTTCGGTGGCTATGGCCTGGCTGGAGATGCATCGTGACCTGCAAACACGGATACTCGACGGCACACCGTTTAGCTTCCGCAGCCTATTCGACCACGCTGACTTGGAGAGTTTTGTGCCGCTGGTTCAGCGCATCGATGACAAGGTCTGGCGGTTGGGGGTTGAGGGCGAGGGCCGCTTTCGTGATTTTATCGGCGCGCTGCCCGATATCTGGTTCGAGTTGGGTCAAACCTACGTCGCCTGGTCCGAGGCAGATAACGAGGCCTGGCTAAATCAAACCAAGCAAGCTATGACGCGATTGCCCGACAGCATCTTTCGCGTGGCTCAGGCCGAGGTGCTCCGCAAGGAGATCAACACCGTGACCCTGGATGGCCCGCGCCTCGTCCTGTCCAGGCAGCCGGATGGCCAAAGCTGGCCGCGGTCGGTCTTCTCTTATAATGAAGGAACCCCCCAGTTAGCCCTCAGTCGCTTGAGTGGCCACGCTTTTTACGAACTTAGTTGGGCCGGCGGTATGCACCTGCGCCGCTTTGAACTGAGCAGCACGACCCGCCACAGAATCCCGTTTGAGCATATCGAATTGGCCCTGGCTATGGCCACCGTAATCGGCCAGGAAGAAGGTTTGACTTCTGAACCGGTGACCGGTGAAGCCGTCGAAGCCGCCTATCTGCGCCGTCTCAAAGCCACAACCGTGACGCTCGGTCCGCCTCTGCCGGATGTGACTCTGCCGACGGGTATAACAGGTCAGGTTGTCGCTGCTTACACGGCCGGTGATATCGTGTCTCATCTGCTTAAAGACAGCGAGGTATTGGTGTGGGTCACTTATCGGGATAACTCGACTGAAGGAGTTGTTTTGCAACGGTTGGAGAAGCGCGGTGCCGTGGCGGCTATGGCGGTCATTCGCAGTCGGTTACAGCGAGGCCAACCCTTGATGACCACCCCGCTTGACGAACTTGACCTGCAGAATCCTGCCCACAGCAGGGCGTTATGTGCCTGGGGTGCGTGGCTGGCAAAAGTCGTTTTGGGTTAGATTGACTAACTGCAATACCCTTGTGAGCTGTGCGACAACCTCCAACCAATGCAGCACCGCAGCCAGTCGGAGCGGCCTTCCCAGATTAGTCAGCAAAAGGGCCTTTATCGCCGGTGTGACAGGACTGCTGGTGGCAACTCTGGCAACAAAAGTATTTCACCGTCGGTTGCCGGCAGCCCAACCAACCGGCGTGCCACTGGCAACCCTGCCCGGTCAGGAGCGGTATCAGCCGCTTACTCTCGCTGATATTCAAGCTAAACAATGCACTGGTTGCCACAAGTCGGTCGACAGCCGAACCGGCTTGTGGTTCGAGATAGAGGGGAAAACTTTTTGCCAAGAGTGTGCACAGCAAAAAGCGCGGCAGACCGGCGCAGTATTGGCGATAGGCCCAATTTCGGCTAAATCGTTTACCCCAGCCGCACTTCACCTGTGGCGATCGAAACCTACAACTCTCCGGCCCAAATCAGTCAGTACCGGCGGTCTGACTCACTTGACCGGGTACGCGGTCTACGTACGTGGTCAGGCGACCGGTCTCTCGCTGATGCCGGAGGTCAAAACGGATCAGGGGCAGGTCAGGCTTGACCGGAGTCGCTGGTATGTCAACTATGATCGGGCGGGCAAGCCTATCGCCGGACCCTTCAACAGCCGCAAGTCTGCGCAGCGGATGGCCGGTCTGCTGGCCAACATCGACTGGCAGCGACCACCCTCAGAAATTCGTCAGAGCGAGATAGAGATGGTGAAGACTATGAGCCGTCATTTTTGAGGTGGGTTGGGTGAAGAAGAATGGTTTTAGACTGTTGCTAATAACTGAACATTCAGCAATTCTGAAACAGTTGCACATTCATGTAACGGACCCCGGTAAAATTAGGCTATTGTCATTTTGGCTGCAATCGGTTACAATGGATGCGTCCAACTAAAGCCAAAGTCGTTTCCGTCATGCCAGGCCACAACACGGATATCGACCTTAACCAGCTTTGGCTCCATCAGCCGACGGTACTTTTTCCATCGCTTTTTAGCAATGCAGAGGGATAGAGCGACCCTTCGCTCAACCCCACCTAATTAAATCAAACAAAGAACTCAAGCTGCCTGCTTGCCCAAACGCACCCAAAAACGGATTGCAATCCTAACGTCGTGTAAGTAAGGAGCGAAGTGCAGAACGACTTGGCTTTCTCCCCTAATCCCTAATCCTTACTCCCTACCCCTGGTTTAGATATCGCGGCAGTTTGGGTCACATAAGGAAAACCCATGCGTGCTTCAAGAGATTTCGCCGATCTCGAACTCCGTCTCTATAGTTTGCACGACGGATATTATCCTGTTGACTTAACCCTCAACCACGAACAGCAGTTTGGCCCCGGTCGGCTCGACCCTGCCTTGCCAGATTTAGATGGCGCTCCGGCCCAGGTTGGCCAGGCGCTCTTTAGCTGGCTATTTGCCGATCCAATGCTGCAAAAAGCCTGGGCCGAAATTCGAGGCCAGTATGCCCAGCGCCGGGTGCGCTTGCGCATCGACATCGATGCGCCTGAACTGCACGCTCTACCCTGGGAACTGCTGCGCGAAGCGGATGTGGATTTGAGCGCCGCCCTGGCCACGCCCTTCTCCCGCTACCTGACCGATAAGTCGCCACCGGGCAGCCCCATCCTCCAGCGCCCCATCAAAATTTTAGTTGCCATCGCCGCCCCCGAAGATTTAGCCCAAAGTAAATATAACTTAGCCCCCATCAACCCGGATATAGAGTGGGCTGCCCTGCAAACCGCCACTGCCGAGCTGCGCGAACAGGGCCAGGTAACCCTCATCCGTTTACCTCAGCCCTGCACTCTGCAAGCCATCGACGCGGCTCTGAAAGAGAGCGGTGCGCACATTCTCCATTTCATCGGCCACGGTGCATTTATTAAGCAGCAAAGCCAGGCTATCCTCTTTCTGGCCGATGAGCACAATGCGGTCATCACGGTCCCGGATACCGAGGTCGCCGCCATGCTGGCCCGCCAACTGGCCGATACCGACACCCGCCGCGAGGACAAGCTGCGGTTGGTCTTTCTATCAAGCTGCCAGACGGCCACCCGCAGCCAAAGCGACGCCTTCCACGGCCTGGCTCCCCAACTGGTAGCCGCCGGCGTGCCGGCCGTGGTGGCGATGCAGGATTTTGTAGCCATCGAGAGCGCCCGCGCCTTCAGCCGGACCTTTTACCAAAAGCTGCTGGCCAGCGGTCAGGTCGACCTAGCCTGCAACGAGGCCCGATCGGCGCTACTGAATGCCCGCAAAAAAGATGCCGCCGTTCCTGCCCTCTTTATGCGGCTGCGGGATGGGGCACTGTTGGGGCAGCGGGGTCTCGTTGCGAAGGAGAAACAGGACAATTTTTGGGGCTTTCTGTTGGAAAGTATTGCGGCCAAGGAATGTGTTGTCTTTTTAGGCCCACGCGTCAACAGCGGACTGTTGCCCAACTCGGCGGCGGTGGCCCACAGATTGCTAACCAACATCAGCTACCCTTTGCCGCGGGAAACCCACGACTTGGCCCGGGTTGCCCGCTATTTAACCCTGTTCAAAGATGAGAAGAAGCTGCGACGGGAATATGTTATGGCCTTGCGGGAAGGCTTGCTTTCGACACTAGAGGCGGCTGCTGAGACCCGAGCCGCCTATCAAACAGCTAATTTAACCAAAACCATCGCCGGTATCGACTGGGCTGAAACCGTCCGTCACGTTTCCGAAACCACCGTCTACCATCTCCTGGCCGATTTACCCATTCCGCTGTATCTAACCACCAATATCGATAACTTTATGGTGGAAGTGCTCAGCCATAAGGCGGGCTGCACCCCGCAGCGCATGGGGCTGCGCTGGCAGCAAACCGAGCAAGGCTCGCCCGAGGATGTTGCCCCGGTTAAATTGACGGCGGCTAAACCGATAGTCCTTCATCTTAATGGGCACGATGGCAACAAAGAGCAGCTTGAAAACATTGTCCTCTCGGAAGACGATTATCTGGAGCAACTCATCCGGCTGCATACCCGCCCTCACGAACTGCTGCCGGCTAATGTTAATACGGCTCTAACCAAGCATAGTCTGCTCTTTTTAGGCTACAGCCTGGATGATTGGGAGTTTAGGGTTATCTGGCAAGGCTTGCTGAAAACCATTACGCCCAAGGCCAAGGTCAACGTTGGAGTACAGTTAGACCTAGACCCCCAGGCCAAGCCGGACAATGTGTTAGACTATCTGCAAAAGTATATGAACAGCCGCTTTCAAATTGATGTCTATTGGGGCACCGCCCAACAATTTGTAGCCGAACTGCACCACGAGTGGCAGCAAGTTAAAAACCAGATTGTCATCTTTGAAGAGGAGAGCGATGATGACGGCTTCTACTAATCTTCATGCGGTTCCTTATATTGGGCCGCGGGCCTTTGATACCAGCGAGCGTCGCTTTTTCTGCGGGCGAGATAATGAAACCGATATTTTAACCAGCCTGGTTATGGCCCATCGGGTTAGCCTCTTTTTCGCCCAATCCGGGGCCGGTAAATCATCGCTGCTGCGCGCCGGCCTGATCCCGAAAGTAACTCGCCAAAAGCAGATTGGCTGGGGCGACCGGGCCCGCCTGTCGCAGATGATGGAGGTTCTCCCTATTTTGACGGTCGGCAAGGCACTTCCCACCCGGCAAACCCGGCCAAGCGACAACATTTTTGTCTTTAGCAGCCTGCTAGGCTTGCTGGAAACGAGTCCGCCGGACGAGCTGGCCTCGCTGACGTTGACCGAGGGGCTGACCCGCCGGTTAGAGTCGACCCCGCTGGGCGATGACGCCCCGCCGATTGAAGGGCAAACGCAGCTCCCGCTGGAAAAGCCGGAAATCACCCTCTTGATATTTGATCAGTTCGAGGAGTTATTTACCCGCCACATCGACCGCTGGCCGGAGCGGGAGGGCTTCTTTCAGCAAATTAACCAGGCGCTGGCCGAGCACGCCGACCTGCACGTCCTGTTTGCTATTCGCGAAGATTACATTGCCCAGTTAACCCCCTACGCCCCGCTGCTACCGGAGCAGCTGCGCCACCGCTTCCGGCTGGAGCGCCTGCAACGCGAGGCCGCTATTGCCGCAGTCGAGCTTCCGGCCCGGCGAGCCACCCCCAGCCGTGACTTTGCCCCGGGTGTGGCCGAAGCGTTGGTTGATAACCTGCGCCGTATCCAGGTCAAGCAAACCGCGAACCGGCCAAATGGAGATAACAAACCCGATCCCGTGATTTTGGGCGAATATATCGAGCCGGTCCACCTTCAGATCGTTTGCCAACAGCTCTGGGAACAGCTGCCTGCTGACCAAACGACCATTCAAGCAACCCACGTACAAAACTTCGGCGATGTCGATGAAGCCCTAACCAGCTTCTACGAAACCGCCCTCCACAAAGCCCTGGCCGCGACTGCCGCCCCCAACCCCCCAGAAGGGGAATCAACCAACCTCCCCCCCAGCGGGGCCCGTCCTGAGCAAAGTCGAAGGGGGGATAGAGGGGGGGCGAGTCCCCCACAACCCCAACCATCCCCCGACCCTACACAAGACACACCCGAAAATACACCTCCCTCCGCCGCGCCGGAAACCCCCGACGCTTCAACCCCCTCCCAATCTCCCCCGGCTAGGGGGAGGAGCCAAAACCATCTCCAATCTCCTAATCTCCAATCTCCACCCCCCACCCTCAGCCAACGCGCCCTCCGCCGCTGGTTCAGCACCGAACTCATCACCCCCGCCCGCACCAAAGGGCTGGTCTACCGCGATGAGGAAAAAAGAGAGACCAAAGGCTTGCCCAACGCCGCCGCCGACAGCCTCAACAACAGCTATATCATCCGGGCCGACATCCGGGGCGGCGACACCTGGTACGAGCTGGCCCACGACCGGCTGGTTGAGCCGATTTTGGCCGCCAACCAGAAATGGCTGGCCGACTACTACAACCCCCTGGCCGACCCGACCACGGCCTGGTTGACCGCCGGCCACAGCCCGGAGTTGCTGCTGGAAGGCGCACCCCTGCGCGAGGCTGAGCGCTACGCCGAGCAGCAGCCCCAAGAGTTGACGGCTGACGAACGCCTCTTTTTAGAAGAAAGCCTACGCCGTGAGACCCAACTGGCCGAGGAGAAACGCGAGGCCGAGCGCCGCCGTCGTATAACTATAGGGATAGGATTGGTAGTTATAGTTGTGCTACTAGCTTTAACGGCCTGGGCTGTGCAGCAGCAAACTGAAGCTAAGAACCAGGCGAAAATTGCTGGTGACAACGCAGCTACAGCCACATTTGCGCTAGGTGATGCAGAACGGCAAGCCGGCATTGCTGAAAATAATGCTGCCACGGCCACATTTGCGCTAGGTGATGCGGAACGGCAAGCGGCCACAGCTGTTGCTGCCGAGGCGACAGCCGCTAACGAGTCTGCCACAGCCGAAGCGGCCCGCGCCGTAGCCGAGCAGGAAAAGCAACGAGCCGAACTTCAATATCTTGCTGCCTTGGCACCTGATCTTCTCGATCAAACACATGACTTTGAGCTGGCCGCCCTGGTTGCTCTTGAAGTTTTCTACTTGAGCCAGCAAATAGAAAATAGTCCAATGGATTTGGTTGATAGTGCTTTGCGGGACATTCTAAGTACACCTTATAGAAGAACTGACCTTGGTGAAGGTACGTTACCCCTTGTTTTTAGCCCTAATCAACAGATGTTGGTGACGAATTATAATCTGTGGGACCTAACTAAGCCGAACAAGAAGCCGTATCGTTTGCCAGCTTCCAATGAAGGGTTTGATTGGGTTACGTCAGTAGCTTTCAGTCGTGATGGAGAACTACTTGCAAAAGCATCTGATGATGGAACTGTAATGTTAATTGATCCTGCTGACTTAAATAAAAGTCCTCAGCAACTTCCAGTTAACCCTGACGATAATATAACATTTGTTGCATTTATTGAGAATAACAGTTTAGACGGTAATGGACAGTCATTAATGACGTTGGGAAGTGACGGAAATTTAAGTCTATGGGAACTTGTCAATCTGAAAGAACCGCTGAGGCAATTTTCTTTAACTGATTCCGAGGATATTTCGATTCGCTCTGCCCAAATCAGTCAAGATGGACTGCATCTAGTTGCTTTAGGGAATGGGGAAGTTCTTTATTGGTATCTCAATCTTTTTAGTTCTGATGTATTATCACCAATGTCATTAATTAATGAAGACATTAACCAGGAGAGAATAGAAGGTATAGCTTTTCATCCAGATAGGGCAATTCTCGCGACATATGGTTATGCGGGGAAAGTACGATTGTATCAACTATCACCCAATTTGAACGAAATACTATCTACACAAGAGTTGGAAGGAAATAGTAATGATATTGTCTCAATCGCTTTAAGTCCAGATGGAAAATGGTTAGCCGGAGGAAGTGAGTCAGCAACAGTTTGGTTATGGGATCTTGACAATATAAATAAAAGTCCGGATGAGTTAGTGGTTAGATCAGATACTAACGAAGGTATTTGGGGAATGTCATTTAGCCCCGACAGTCAAACACTCGTTGCGGCTAATGACACCAGTGTAAGATTGTGGGATATTGGTCATCCACCAGCAGCCCCAATAGAATTGAGACTATCTTCCTGGGTTCGCACTATAGCCTTGAGTAAAAATAATTTGTCCAATGGAAACATCTCGAAATTAGCTGCCGGAAGTAATGATGAGGTTTGGATTTGGAACGATCCAAATAAAACGCCCCAATTACTTATGGAAGATGAGCCGTTTATGGAAGTCGCAGATCATCTGACTTTCAGTAAAAGTGGGCAAATGCTTGCAGGAGCGCTTAACTATTCTGGGATACCTAGTTTTAATGAAGGTGTCAACTTATGGGATTTATCCGACCCGGCCTTGTCACCCCCTCCTGATATGGTTCTACCTCAATCAAGTATAATTACTGCTCCTATTAATTCTTTGGCTTTCAGTCAAGATGAACAAATGCTTGCTGCAGGTATCGGATATAGATACAACGATACCACAATTGGCGCTGTGCTATTGTGGAACTTAAATAGTCCAGACGAGGAGCCAACAATAGTTCAGAACTCAGCCGTTATCGTAGACGTTGTAAAGTTTTCGCCCGATGGGCAGTTTTTAATAGCGGGTAATGAGGATGAATCGATAAGAATATGGGATGCTGGAAAAATAAACGAAGTGCCAAAAATACTTAATATTCCGTCTAGTAATAACGATATATCACGGTCTGGCATTAATGATATATCAATAAATCCGGACAAACGACAGCTATTGGTAGCCACTACTAGTGGGTTAGTATGGGCATGGGATCTGGATAAACTTGAGGAACCTCAACTTGTTCTTGATAAAGAAAACAAAATGTATTGGAAAAAATTTAGTCCGGATGGACAAATACTCGCCGGGATCCGTACAGCATCTGAGTCAAACGTAATATTTTTGATAGATCTAGCTGACCCAAATGGGTCTCTTATACCCGTTACTAGCTATTTAGAGTTTTTGGCCTCTGTAGATTTTAGCTCTGATGGTCAAATCTTAGCGACATCAAGTAGTGATGGCACAATAAAGTTATCGCTAACCAAGACTGAAAATCTTGCTGATCTTGTGTGTCAGCAAGTCCGTCGAAATTTAACAAGACAGGAGTGGGAAGCGTATTTCTCTGGACAGGAATATCGTCAAACTTGCCCTAACCTTCCTCCTTACCCCAGTTTGGATCAATAGTGAGTGATAGGAAGAAACCAAGAGAATAATATCTATAATCAAGAATGCCGATATTGCCTGGACAAAAACTTAAAATAAGGAGAACACAATGACCCACTTCGGCCACTTCGAAGGCGACGTCATCACCAAATGGCTGCGAGACGAAGGCCAAAAAGATAGAACGATGGAATTGATGGAAGATTTTAGCTACGTCGATGCCGCCGGCAAGCGCTGGCTGGCAACCAAAGGCCGCACGGTTGACGGGGCCAGCATTCCGGCTGCGTTTTGGTCGAACACGTTGGGGTCGCCCTATGTCGGCGACTATCGGCGGGCGACGGTGCTGCACGATATCGGCTGCCAAGATCGCACCGAGCCGCACCAGGCTGTACACCGTATGTTCCTGGAGGCCATGCGCTGCGATGGCGTGCCGGTGCTGACGGCCCTGACCATGTTCAAGGCGGTCGATATGTTTGGCCCCAAATGGGGGCCGAACGTCGCCTTTGCCATCGAGCCGGAGATGTCCATGGTCGATGTCGCCGCGCTAAAAACCGCCACCGCCCAGGCCGTCGCCGAGTTGGGGGAGGATGCTCCGCTCGACCTGCTGGATCAGCGGATCGATGCGATATTGCAGCAGAGGGTGGGGCCGGAGTAACGTGGGACGTGGGGCGTGGAACGTGATCCTTTTTTACGCATCAGGTTTTGCGTTTTCGTTAGTGTCATTCGTTTTTCGCCACAACGATGCATAAAACGTAGTGCGTAGTACGTAAAAAAGCGCTCAATACGCATTACGCACTACGCA
>JAGRBZ010000192.1 GCA_020433805.1 Anaerolineae bacterium | reverse complement strand
TGATGGAGATCGAGCGGGCTAAAAAAGAGCGCGATGAAAAGGTTATCGCTGTTAAAGAGGCGCTTAACCGGGCACGTGAGGAAGTGGCCCAGATGCTGCAAGAGCGGGAAACGGAGGCCGAGAAAGTTCGTTTGAATATCGAGGCTAAAGGAAAAGCCGAACTGAAGGCGGCTGAAAACGAAGCGCGGGCGCTGGTCAGCTTGGGGCAATCGTATCAGGATAACCAGGCCGTGCTCAAGTATCAGCTTCAGATGCAGGCGCTTGATGTTGCCAAGCGGTTGATGGAAAATGCGCCGCGCCCGTTGGTGGTTAACAGCCAGGCCGAGGCTAGCTCTTCGCCGTTGTCCACTCTACTGTTGGCTCAGATGTTACCAACGATGATGAAACAGCCGTCGCCGGAAAACGGCCATCGCGTTCAGATGCCCGACTGGGTGGACTCACCTGAAGAATAAACGATTTTAAGGATACAATCAGCGGAGGAAAGGTGACATTTGCTTTCCTCCGTTTTGTTTATCTTAGGCGTTACGCAGTTGACACCCATGTATGTCATTTCGTAGCCAAAGGCGGAGAAATCCCTGTAGCATCGGCTTGCAAACAACGTTCTCAGGGATTTCTCGTCGTTCCTCCTCGAAATGACATGTCAACTACGTAACTCATATATCTTATAGTGGTTAAAATCAAATTTGTGTTGTCAGTCTGTTAATTGTATTATGTTTCACTATAAATCCGTATAGCGTTCTATGAACTATCCAACCCTGCAATCACGACTTCAACTGAGAGAGCGACCGGCCGGTCGCAGTCCGGTTATGTATCAATCGTGGCGAGACTTGCTCTTTTTACATTGGGAATATGATGCTGAAGCGATACAACGGACATTGCCTTCTGGCTTAACCGTTGATACGTTTGACGGTAAAGCATATCTGGGCATTGTGCCTTTCTTTATGAGAAATGTTCGGCCTCGATTTTGTCCTTCTGTCCCCGGTATCTCCAATTTTATGGAGACCAATCTGCGTACGTATGTATTTGATGCGCGTGGTGTGGCCGGAGTATGGTTTTACTCGCTCGATGCTAATCAATGGTTGGCGGTTAAACTAGCCCGCATATTTTTCAAACTGCCTTACTTTTACGCCATAATGCGAGAAAAGCGCGACTTATTGGGACGAGAAGTGGACTATTACGTGGGCCGCAAAGAAGCGGGGGAGTCGCTGCACTCGAGATTTCGATATCGGAGCCGTGGTGGAACACGCCAGGCAGAGCCGGGAACGCTGGAATTTTTTCTGGTTGAACGATACATTCTGTTTGCATATTCACCGCAAACGCAACAGCTATCAACCGGACGGGTCTATCATACCCCTTATCCTCTTGTTGATGCCGAAGTACCGGAATGGGATAGTCGTTTATTTAAATTAGATGGATTTAACCAACCCTCACGATCACCTGATCATATGTTGATGTCCCCCGGCGTTGATGTTGATATTTTTGCGTTGGAGCCCGCCTCTTCGTGATTTTTTGCTCAAATTCTAACCATCTTTTAACAAACTTCCCATAGAGTTCCCACTGTTATGGTTTAGGATATAGAACGTATTTGCGGTTGCAAGTCATTTGCAGTTATTTTGATTTTTATAGGGATCATTCGGTACAAAACTAAATCACATTTCTTATCTGTAGGAAATTTTTTAAGAAGGAGAGATTTTTCTCATGGCAAATATTCTTTGTATTGGAGCTGGGTACGTTGGGGGGCCGACCATGGCCGTTATCGCCAAAAATTGCCCGGAACATCGTGTAACTGTCGTTGATATTAATGAAGAGCGTATCAAAGCCTGGCAATCCGAAGAACTCCCCATTTATGAACCTGGCCTGTACGAAGTCGTTAAGGAAGCAAGAGGCCGCAACCTTTTCTTCTCTACAGACGTGAATGGCAACATTGCTGAAGCGGACATTATTTTTGTAAGCGTCAACACCCCAACCAAAACGTTTGGTCAGGGTGCAGGCAAAGCGGCTGATCTGCAATATTGGGAAAAAACGGCTCGCCAAATTTTAGAACATTCCGATCGCTCTAAAATTGTAGTTGAAAAGAGTACTCTGCCGGTACGCACCGCTGCCGCTATGGAGCGCATTCTCAACTCCAACGGCGTTAAGTTTGACGTTCTGTCGAACCCGGAATTTTTGGCCGAAGGTACGGCTATGGAAGATATGAAAGATCCCGACCGCGTGTTAATTGGTGGTCGCGAAACGGCTTCCGGCCAAAAAGCAGTTCAAGCTTTGGTAGACATCTATGCCCATTGGGTTCCGCGTGATCGCATTATTACTACCAATCTGTGGTCAAGCGAATTGTCTAAATTGGTGGCGAATGCTTTCTTGGCCCAGCGCGTTTCTTCCATTAATGCAATTGCCAACCTGTGCGAGAAAACGGAAGCGGATGTCAACGAAGTTGCTTACGCTATCGGCCTCGATAGCCGCATTGGCTCTCGTTTCTTGAAAGCAAGCGTCGGTTTTGGTGGCTCTTGCTTCAAAAAAGATATTCTGAATTTGGTTTACCTGTGCGAATATTACAACCTGCCGGAAGTTGCTGCTTATTGGGAGCAGGTTGTCACAATGAATGAGTACCAGCAAGATCGATTTGTATCGCGCATGGTCTCTTCAATGTTCAATACCATCGCCGGTAAACGCATCGCTTTGTTGGGAGTCGCCTTCAAGGCCGATACCGGTGACACACGCGAGTCGCCTGCGCTCAACGTATGCCGCTCTCTGCTAGAAGAGCGCGCTAACGTTGTTATTACCGACCCGCATGCACTTGATAACGCTCGCCAGTATGACTTAGCCGATGTGGCCGACCAGATTGATTTTGAACCGGATGTCTATAAGGCCGCAGATGGCGCTCACGCTATTGCTATTATGACCGAGTGGAAGCAGTATAAAAATCTAGATTTCGAAAGAATCTACGACTCTATGATTAAGCCCGCTTTCATTTTCGACGGTCGCAATATCCTGAACCATCGCGAACTTCATAAAATGGGCTTTAATGTGTATGCCATCGGCAAACCGCCGTTGACCAATTTCCCCGCCGATACGTTTGAATTCGACGAGTAAACCGTTCAAAATCCTTTAGTTCATTCTCAATAAAAACTCTCGCCTATCCCCGGGCGGGAGTTTTTTTGTTGATTTGAAAGGTTACTAGCTCATTACGCGCTTTAAAGTTATACTAGTAATAACATAACAAAACTATAACAGCAGTGTAGCTTCAGCTAACATCATAGGAGAGTGGTTATGCCAAAAGCGGAAACTCAAAACAGAACATTTGATGTTTTACCCGATCCGGCAGATTTTCGGGATAGGTTGTACACCCCCACACTCATTGAAGTTCCTCCCCGTATTGATTTAGAAGAATACAAACTTGCTAAAGTGCCATTGTTAAACCAAGGCTCCGAAGGTGCGTGTACCGGCTTTGCCTTGGCTACGGTAGCAAACTACTTGCTTCGCCGCCGCAAAGTCGATCCCGATGAGATCCCGGTTAGCCCCAGAATGATGTATGAGATGGCGAAACGGTACGATGAGTGGTCGGGTGAGAACTATGATGGCTCGAGCGCACGTGGCGCAATGAAGGGGTGGCATAAACACGGGGTTTGCTGTAACGAACTATGGCCATATGAGGTTAAAAAGATTGATCGGATTTTGACTACCGAACGGATAGAAGATGCTATAATGCGTCCTCTGGGAGCATACTATCGTGTCAATCATAAAGACCTCATATCGATGCATAGTGCCATTAACGAAGTCGGCATTCTGTATGTTACGGCTGTGGTCCATGACGGCTGGTACAATCCTACTGATGCCGGCGTGATTCCTCCTAGCGAAAAGAAATTGGGTGGTCATGCTTTTGTCATTGTTGGCTATAACTCTGAAGGGTTTTGGATTCAAAACTCTTGGGGCCATGAATGGGCCAAAGACGGATTTGCCCTGCTAACCTATGATGACTGGCTCGAAAATGCTATGGATGTCTGGGTGGCTCGCCTGGGAGCGCCTATTCGGTTACACACTCCTAGAGCGACGGCCACCAGCCTATCTGAGAATGCCGGCAAAGCGCAAGTCTACACGTTTGGCACCGTTCGTCCTCATATTATCAATATTGGTAATGATGGCCAATTGCAGCGCGAGGGCACATACGGTATGGCTAAAGAAGACGTTGCCAATATTTTTGAAAAGGAGTTGCCTCAACTTACCCAGTCGTGGTCGAAGCGACGTATTCTGCTCTATGCTCATGGGGGGTTGGTCGATGAGCGGAGTGCCGTGCAGCGCGTGGCCGATTACCGTCCCCTTTTGCTGGAACACGAAATTTACCCGATTGCCTTTATTTGGCGCACCGATTTCTGGACCACGCTCAAAAACATTTTAGAAGATGCCCTCCGCCGGCGACGCCCTGAAGGGCCGCTGGATTCCGCTAAAAATTTCTTGCTGGATCGACTCGATGATGCTCTTGAACCCCTGGCCCGGACATTGGGAGGAAAGCATCAGTGGGATGAGATTAAAGAGAATGGTATTTTGGCAACGAAGAATGCCGAAGGAGCCGGGCGTATCCTACTTGAGCATTTAGATGCTCTCTTAAATACCGACCCGGATATTGAAATTCACATTGCGGCGCATAGTGCGGGCAGCATTTTTTTTGCGCCTCTGATTCAGCTCTTGACAACGTCTGGTAAAATTAAAGCCGGACCCATGAAGGGGAAGTCCGGTCAAGGTCATACGATTGCATCGTGCAATTTATGGGCCCCGGCTATTACGATTGATCTGTTTAAGGAGTGCTATCTCCCGGTTATTCATAACGGGACAGTAAAACATTTCGATTTGTATACGCTCACCGATAAATCCGAACGAGATGACCATTGCGCAAATATTTATCATAAATCAATTTTGTATTTGGTTTCCCACGCTTTTGAGAATACGCTGCGTATTCCGCTTATACGTGATCAAGGCGTACCCATTTTGGGAATGTCGAAATATGTTGAGCAAGATGCGGAGTTGACATCACTCTTTAAAGGCAAGCGTTCCCACTGGTTTCAGACACCTAATAATTTACCTGAGAAAGAAATAGGAGCCTCACGGTCGCAAAGACATGGCGACTTTGATGACGAAAAACTCACGTTGATCTCAACTGTTTCCAGAATATTAGAGACAGCCATTCATGATGCTGACGTTGAGTTTCAACGCTCGGCTGCTAGTATGAAAAGTGAACGCGAAGAACTTGATACGCATCAATAAATTTGATGCTTGTCGGAGGTATTAAATTTACATGAAACGGTACATTCTTGCCCACGATCTCGGTACGACAGGCAACAAAGCAACGCTTTACAATAGCGATGGACAGCTTGTTGGCGCTGTTACCTACACTTACGATACCGATCACCCTCACACCAGCTGGGCCGAGCAAGATCCCCAAGATTGGTGGCAAGCAATCTGTAGCACCACGCATGAGGTGTTACGTAAAAGCAATATCACGCCGGACGAGATAGCCGGTGTGAGTTTTTCCGGACAAATGCAAGGTTGTGTCCCGGTAGATTCCGCGGCTAACCCCCTTCGCAAAGCCATAATCTGGGCCGATCAACGCGCCTTGGCTCAGCAACATTGGATAGGTGAATATATTTCCGCTGAGGAGGTGTATCGCATTACGGGTCATCGGCTAAGCGCTTCATATTCTCTTCCAAAAATGTTGTGGCTACGAGATAACCAGCCTGATGTCTATCGAAACACTTATAAATTTCTGCAGGCTAAAGATGTTATGGTTGCTCGGCTGACGGGAGTATTTGCTACCGACCCATCCGATGCTTCCGGTACGAATATATACGACTTGGAAAAGGGGCGATGGTCGGAAAAGATTGTGGAAGCTACTCAACTCGACCCGGCCAAGCTGCCCGAAATTTATCCCTCAACGGCTGTCGTGGGTACTGTACTTCCGCAGGTAGCGGATGAGGTTGGCCTGGCCGCTGGAACACCGGTGGTGATTGGTGGCGGTGATGGTGCGTGTGCCGCCGCCGGGGCCGGTGTTGTTCATGAAGGATCGGCCTACAACTATATTGGCTCCTCTTCTTGGATCGCAATAACCAGCCGGAAACCGATCTACGACCCGGAATTTCGAACGTTTACCTTTGCTCATGTGGTGCCGGGGATGGTGATGCCCACCGGCACGATGCAGTCGGCCGGAGCTGCCTATCGTTGGACTCGCGATCAACTGGGTGGCGTGCAGATACGAGCCGCCGAGGCGCTGGGGATTAGCACCTATGAGTTAATGAATCTTGAGGCCGAAACCGCACCGCCCGGTTCTAACGGATTGGTCTTTTTGCCTTACCTTATGGGCGAGCGCAGCCCGCGCTGGAATCCGCTGGCGAGAGGTGCCTTTATCGGCATTACGATTCGCCAAACACGGGCCGATTTGATTCGAGCCGTTCTTGAAGGTATAACTATGAACTTACGCATTATCCTGAAAGCGTTTACCGACCAAGGTGCCCAGATTGACGCGATGCGCCTGATCGGTGGTGGGGCACAGGGGCGATTTTGGAACCAGATGATGGCCGACATCTACGGTATGCCGGTTCAACGCTTGGCTATATTGGAAGAGGCGACATCAATGGGAGCTGCCTTGACAGGTGGCGTTGGCGTTGGACTTTATCCCGATTTTTCAATGGCCGAAACCATGAACCGGGTTACACAAGTTTTTCAACCTGATCCGGAAACCCAAACCGCTTATGAATCCGTATATCCTATTTTTGAAGCCGCTTATCAGGCTATGATTCCCATTTACGAAATGATGGCAAACCAATCGGAGTAGAGTTTGTGGAAAATAATGGAAGTACCAATGGCAACCATGCTACTAATAATGGTTCAAACCGAAAACGACGCCCGCCTAAAATCATCCAACCGGATATGGATTTTCCCGAACTGTTAGAGGAAGGTACGAAAGCTTTAGAGCGTGGTCAAGTTTCAGTTGCTATTAAGCTTCTAGAACAAGCGCATAAAATGGACCCCGATCATCCTGATCTGCTGTTAAACTTAGGCGGTGCTTACATCCTATCGAAAAAGTTCAAGCAGGCCGTCGATATTTTAGAACTACTGAGTGATCGGCAGCCCAGTAACCCTATGGTTTGGACTAATCTAGGCGCTGCCTACCTGGGCAATCCGATTTTAGCCACCGACGAGAAACAGCAGCGTGCTATTGGCGCGTTTAAATTAGCCATTGCGCTTGATCCCAAGGCTCCTAATGTAGCCTATAATTTGGGCCTTATCTATCGCGATCGTAAAGAAAATGAAGAAGCTCTGCATTGGTTTAGAAGGGCACTGAAAGCGAACCCCAAAGATAAGGATGCACTTTACTATATCAACCAACTTTCGAATCAGAATGACGATGAAAACGACAACGCACCCGAATCCGATCAATCGGAATAAGTTTATTACTATGTGGGAGGAACATTGTGCCAACTGAAAGTCTCATTATGACGTTGGGTAAAGTTATTGTGGCGGCGGCATGGGCCGATGGCGATATTACCAACGACGAATTGAACAGTTTGAAGGATTTACTCTTCTACTTGCCGCGAACGGATGAAGCGGCCGGCAAGCGATTAACCGAGCAAGAATGGGCCAGATTGGACATTTATATCGACTCGCCGGTGGGTGCCGATGAGCGTGCTCGGCTTATTGCCGATCTGCAAGATGCCGTTCGCACGGAAGAGGATAAGGAACTGGTGATATCGACCCTGGAAGAATTGGTTCAGTCCGATGGAAAGGTCTCGCCTGAAGAAAAAGCCGTTCTTGATGAAGTGAAATCAGCCTTAGCATTTGATACCGGCTTTTTTGGCTTTGTAGGACGTCTCGTGGGTGGTGCCGTAAATCGGCGTTCGGAGGCTGTAGCCAACGCGCCTAATCGAGAAGATTTGTTTGAAGCTTTTGTCAAAAATAAGGTTTATTATGCCGTTCGCCAGCGTCTTAATGCTGAAGGGAAAGATTTAAACGTTTCGGATGACGAACTCCGCAAACTAAGTTTGGCCGGGGGGCTGATGGCCCGCGTCGCGCACGCCGATAAGCAGGTGACAGACGCGGAGCTAGCTACGATTGCTCAATATTTGCAAGAGGCCTGGCCTCTTGCAAACGAGGCCGCAGCGCTTGTGGCTGAAATTGCTGTTTCTAAAATCAATCAAGATATAGATTACTTCCGCCTGTCTCGCCAATTTGCCAATCAGACCACAATGGATGAGCGCGTGGCGTTTGTTGATACGTTGTACAAGATCGCGGCGGCAGACGGTACCGTTTCACCAGAGGAAAATGCTGAGGTTGGTAGTGTAGCCCAAAGCTTAAATGTGACGCGGGCACATCTTAATCAGTATCAGGCCGGTAAATCGCATCCCTAATAACGGTTTCTGTAATGATAACGGTCTTGCGGAAATAACATGAGCGCTATAGACTAACCTCGTGAAAATTGATGTCGATAAGGAAAGGATAAAAACACGCTTATGCCTCCATCCGATTTAGACCAGCTCTCGTTACGCCTTCTTGATGTTGCGGCGCAAGCCGCTTTTAAGGTTGAGGCTCTATTGCTTGAAGGCTTCTCTACTCATGTAGCGACCGAAAAAAAAAGCAATCGTCATGATTTGGTAACAGCCTACGATCGAAACTCTGAAGCCATAATTAAGGAATTTATTTTTAAGAAATATCCTGACTCCGCCTTTTTGGGCGAAGAATCCGGCAATGAAGGGGACGGGGCCATTCAGTGGTTTGTTGACCCCATTGATGGCACAACCAATTTTGCCGCCGGGATACCCTTTTTTAACGTCTCCATTGGGGCAGCGCTCGGTCAAAAAATGTTAGCCGGGGTTGTTTACGACCCTATTCGGCGGGAAATGTTTTCGGCCTCAACCGCCGGGGCATTTCTCAACGCTAAACCGATTCGAGCTATCGGCAATACGTCCGAAGCGAACGCAGTTTTGCTAACCGATTTTCCCTATCCGGATTATGCCATTACAGAAGACGATTATGCCCTATTCGCCGACATGGTTAGACGCTTCCGCTCGGTACGGCGCATTGGTTCTGCCGCGTTGGAACTGGCCTATGTAGCCTGCGGCCGAGTTGATGCGGCCTTTTTGGGGTTAGGCAGTGCCTGGGATGTTGCCGCGGGTTTGATGCTCATCGACCAGGCGGGTGGCTGTTATCTACCTATTGAGCGGCTTGCTACGGGAATGTGGCCGCCGTCTCGCTGTGTGGCAACCTGTGCCGGGTTTGATATTGAAAAGTCCGTGCTGAACACCTTTTTTGAGTAACCCCGCTTGATAAGAATAGAGCGCTCTCTGCGATACAATACTGGTAAACTATGATGAATCGAAAAATTTATGTGCCCTCCGGAGGGCCACCTCAGATCAATCCGCCCAGTCGAGAGATTTACGGCCTTATGGGGCAAGAAAATATTTTTAAGATGCTCGAAGATTTTTATGTAGAGCTTGGACAGTCACCTATTCGGCATCTGTTTCCTGATGACGTTGTTGCAGCGTCGAAAAAGTCGGCGGCGTTTTTTGTGGGATTGTTGGGCGGGCCGCCTTTATACCAACAGCTTTACGGCCCGCCGATGATGCGTGCTCGCCATTTTCCGTTTGCCATTGATGAGGCGGCACGTCAAGAGTGGCTTGCTTGTTTTGACCGCGTTCTGGAAGATGCTGTCGAAAAGTACGACTTTCCGGAAGCGTATTTGGAAGGGTTTCGTGATTTCTTAGTAGGCTTTTCCAGCTGGATGGTAAACACAGCCTAAGTGCCTGGTATCGCGTACTGTATCATTGAGAAAGTTCTACTTGCTGATGGATACCCCCCATGAGTAAGGGTTGATTTTCATGCGTTTAGCCATACAATAGAAAGTAAGGGCAACTTTGCAGCCCTGCGTGAAAGTGATCTTTTACAATGGCTCCCTATGGCTAAATTAACTAGAAAGCAAGTACTGACTATTGTTCAACTTGCGCTTGATAAGGGCGGAATCCCCGACCTGTCCAGATCCGATCTGTCCGGGCTTGATCTGCATAATGCAGCGTTGGTTATGGCTAACTTTAAACAAGCCGATCTGCGTGGAGTCAATTTGAGGCGCGGAAACTTACTGGCGGCTAACTTGCGCGAGGCTAACCTGAGTAGAGCGAACTTGATTGGCGCGAACTTGAGTGGGGCCACGCTGCAAAATGCAAACCTCCAATATGCTGCTTTGAACGGAACCAATCTGTTTGAAGTCAACATGAGCCATGCTGATTTAACCGGCGCTGAATTGATTGGAGCCAATCTGCGTGAAGCTGATTTAAGTGGCGCTGATCTAAGTCAAGCCAATCTCAGTGCAGCCAACTTAAACGATGCTCATTACAATCATGCTACCCAATGGCCGGCCAATTTTGATCCTGCTTCGGCTGGTGCTATCAATGAAGACGAAATAAAATAAAAACGCTTTGCTAATTGACGGTTATGTCTGCCGTTGCACTCCACAAAGTTGATATTATTCTATTTGAGAATAGCGTGAACTTTTCTGATGAGGGTGTTCGGCGTAAACGGTTTCGCTAAAAAGTTAAAATTATGCCGATCGGCAGACGACGGTTCGATGATACTTTCATCATAACCAGAGATAAACAAAATCTCTAAATCAGGATAACGTTCCTTTAAGGTCATAGCTAGCGTATCGCCTCGCATTTTGGGTAAAATGACGTCACTTAATAACAAGTTGATAATAAGATCGGGTTGGGTGTCAAGCAGTTCTAGAGCTGTTTTGCCGTTATCGGCTTCAATAATAGTGTACCCTTGCTGGCGAAGTATGCGAGCCGTTAGATCACGAACAACGCCATTATCTTCAACCAACAAAATGGTTTCCGTACCTTGTGGCAGCTCCAGATTGCGATCCTTCCGAAACTGAGTCGCTGGTTCCCCATATCGTGGTAAAAATATCGTTACTGTGGTGCCTTTGTCTAATTCGCTATCAATTTTAAGTTGCCCCTGATGTTGTTTAACAATCCCTAACGACGTGTACAGCCCCAATCCGATACCCTGGCCTACCTCTTTTGTCGTAAAGAAAGGTTCAAAAATACGGGACAATGTTTTTGCATCCATCCCAACTCCATTATCACGAAGGGTTAACTTGACATAGGGACCAGATTGCAAATCTAAAGACTTTTCTGTCTCATTACGGGTAAGTTCGATATTATCTGTTTCAAACAGCAGCGTACCCCCTTGGGGCATAGCGTCACGCGCGTTAACTACAAGATGAATTAATACCTGCTCAAATTGGTTTGTGTCAAGACTAACTAGCCATAAGTTAGGGGCCAGATTAATTTCCAATTGGATAGTTTGATCGATCAACTGTTCGAGCAAACTTTTAGCATGTAAGAGCAGTTCGTTCAAATTGACTTGCTTTGTATGGCGTCCAACGTTTTCTTTACTAAAGGTTAGAAGTTGCTGTACCAAGGCAGCGGCGCGTTGGGTTATACGTTGAACGCGTTCCAAATCACTTAGGATAGCATGTTCTGGAGGCAGTTGTTCGAGGGAGAGGGCAAGGTAGCCGGTCATTGCGGTGAACATATTGTTAAAGTGATGGGCAATACCGCTCGTTAATTGACCGATTGCCTCAATTTTTTGTGTTTGTAGCAGGTGCTTCTCTAAGCGTCGATGTTCGCTAATATCTCTGCGCCCACCGTAGATAAATAGTACGCGCTCTTTGTTTTCATCCCAAATCGGGCGCGAAACATCAAGTATCCATCGTTCTTTACCGTCTTTGGTGATAATACGATACTCCACACTGCTCGATTGTCCGTTACGCAGTAAATCATCATGCTTTAAGGCTTTAGGTAAATCTTCTTCACGAATAATAGATAACCATCCGCCTCGGGCATCGATCTCAGCCAAAGTGAAACCCGTAAGTTGTTGAGCCGTTTCTTCCGTGGCCCAAACTCTTGTAAACGTGCCCTTGTCATCAACACGTAATACGTAAGCAATATTGGAAAGAACCTCGGAGATAATTCGATAACGGGCTTCGCTTTGCTGCACAGCTTCAAATAAACGGGCGTTGTAAATAGCCAGAGCGGCCTGGTTTCCAAACAGTTGCATGATTTTGGCATCGTCTTGATTGTAGGCATTGGCTGCAAAATTATCAATCGTTAAAATGCCGATTGCTTCTTGATCAACCATGAGAGGAACACCAATCCATGATTGGAGTCGATCCCCTTCCGGCCATTGTAACCAGTACCGTTCGGTAGCACCATCATTTATTACCAACATAGTTTTGTTATTGAACGCTCGGGCAGTGGGATTCTGGCTTGATAACGAAATTTTCTCGCCAATATGGGCCGCGGCAGCAGGGCCTAAACCCTGGATTAGCACAAGGTTGGTTTTGTCGCTTAGAAAAATGCCTCCCCCGTTATGCTCGATAACCTGATCGAGCTGCTCAAAAATTTTGGAAAACACCGTATGCAGGTCAAGGCTGCGGTTCAAAGTAGTGGCAACTTCAAGGAGGCTGGTGGCAATTTGGCGCTGGCGGCGCTCTTGTTCAAGGGATTGAAAGAGGGCTATTGTGCCGGCAATATGACCGGCGATGGTCTCCCCCAGTTGCACTTCCTGCATGCTAAAATTTCTAAGGGGATCGTTGGTTGAGATATTAATACTCCCAATGATCTGCCCATGAGCCTTGAGCGGTACCAGCAGCAGTTCCTGAATATTGCGGGCTTTGATAATTTCCCGGTTCGTTAGGGTGAGCGGGTTGGTTTGGGCTTTTTGAACAATAACAGCCTGTCCCTGCTTAATGAGCTTGTTATAAATTTCGTCTCTGGGGATGGGAAAGGTTTTGCCTACCAATTTATACTCATCTGGGGAGGAAGGCTGATGCAAAACAACAATTGTCCGTGTTGTCCGGTCGGCATTGAAAAGCGATATGCCGGTGCTAAAGGCATTAAAGAGGGGAACGATTTCTTCTGCGATAGCTTCCAGGGCCGATTGCAGATCGGTTGCATTGGAGACAGTTTGGGCAATAAGATTGAGGGTCGATAACTCATGAACGCGCTGTTTGAGCTGCTTATTGGTTTTTTTGATAATTTGCGAGCCTAGAGTAAGCCTTTCTTCTAGTTGTTTGCGCTCAGTAATATCAATATTGGCTCCTACAACACCTTCAATTTTACCGTCAATATATAGGGGTGCTACCGTAACATGAAAGTGACGTAATTTACCTTCAATTTGATACGCTCGCTCTATTTCGACAAGTTCACCGGCTAACACACTTTGATTTATTTCCAGCCAGTCTCGTCGTATTTCTTCATCAATAGTGGACTCTTCAATTAAAGAACCTATCGGCTGTGAACTAACAGACGTTCTGCTTTGAAGCAGCAGTTTTTGCGACTTGTCGCGAGCAAAAATATCGAGGGGTAAATTTTCAAAAATCGTTTTTAATAATCCCTCTTGTTCTGTTAGGCTGGGGAACATAGGGTGCTTCTTGATCTCCTCTATATGCGCCTCTAACGCCGCAATTTTCAGGTGGGCAGCGGCCAGTTCCTCAGCTAACTGTTTTTTTGTTTTGTTCTTCTCTCCCATTTCTTTTCCTTATCGCCAGAGATAAGTCATAATATGAATAGAACTTACGCAGTTCAAGACCCTAAAGGTTTCCAGAGTCACCTTTCAAGCAAAATTTAGAGGCAATCGGCCTTATAGGTTGTCCTAAAATGGGTTTATAAAACCTTTAGGGTCTGTTTTCTTCCAACTGCGTAACCTCATAATGAATCCATAAGTCTAGCAATGAGTGTATGGAAAACTGTCGAATTGAGTATATCATGGCTGATAGCAAAACTACAATGGATAGTTGGCTGGCGTAAAGAAGCCCTCTAAGTTCAACATATCAAAATTTCTTTTGACGAAATGATGAGTTGTGTGTATTATATGAGGCCAGTTAGCCAGCCAAAGGCGCCTGTCTACCAATCTAATAAGAGAGGTATGCCTATGACTGAAGTATCCTCGCCCTCGGGTTCTATGGATTTTCCCCCACCTTTTACGCAATACCAGCTTGACGGCGCTTACGACGAACTATTTGAAGAGAGCAACGTTCCACGCGGTCAGTATCACGCACTGTATAAACGCTTGCTTGAACTCCCCCCGGAAGAACTACAGCGACGCCAGCAAGCGGCTGATGCCTCATTTCTGCATCAGGGGATTACCTTTACGGTTTACGGCCGTGAGGAGGGCACCGAACGTATTTTTCCCTACGATCTTCTCCCTCGTATTCTCACCAATGCCGAGTGGAAGACCGTAGAACAGGGTCTCACCCAACGCATAACGGCCCTTAATAAATTTTTGCACGATCTTTACCATGACGCCCATATTCTGGCTGATGGTATCGTTCCCCGAGAACTTGTCTATAGCTGCAAACACTATCGGCGTGAAATGCGGGGCATTCAAGTGCCGCGTGATATTTACATCTCGGTAGTCGGCAGTGACCTGGTACGCGTCGATGATGGCAGCTTTGCCGTTTTAGAAGATAACTTGCGCGTACCGAGCGGCGTCTCCTACATGCTCGCCAATCGACAGGTAATGAAACGGGTTTTCCCCCACCTGTTTGGTAACTACGGGGTTCGGTCTATCGACCATTACGGCCAGGCCATTCTCTCAACCCTTCGCTCTCTGGCCCCCACGCATCGCGGTTCTGACCCCACCATTGTTTTGCTGACCCCCGGTGTCTACAATTCGGCTTATTTTGAACACGCTTTCTTGGCCCAACTGATGGGTATCGAACTGGTTGAAGGGCGCGACCTGCTGGTGCATAACAACGTCGTCTACATGCGGACGACAGCCGGCCTGCAGCGCGTTGATGTCATCTATCGCCGTATTGATGATGACTTTATCGATCCGTTGGCCTTCCGCCCGGACTCGGTTTTGGGTGTGCCTGGCCTGTTTAATGCCTATCGAGCCGGTAATGTGGCGCTTGGTAACGCCATCGGTACGGGCGTTGCCGATGATAAAGCGATTTATGCCTATGTACCGGCTATCATCCGTTACTACCTCAACGAAGACCCTATCATCCCCAACGTAGAAACCTATCTGCTTGATGACGAAAAGCAGCGTAACCACGTCATCGACCGCTTAGATAAGTTGGTGGTGAAAGCCGTCGGCGAGTCGGGCGGATATGGCATGTTGATTGGCCCGCACAGCACCGCCGAAGAGCGCGAAAAATTCAAGCAGCTTATTCTGGCTAACCCCCGTAACTACATTGCCCAGCCAACATTGAACTTATCACGAGCGCCTTGTTTCATCGATCGGCAGGTTGAAGCCCGCCACGTTGATTTGCGACCCTATATTTTGTACGGTAAACGCGTTACGATTGTGCCGGGTGGTTTAACCCGTGTGGCTCTAAAACGTGGATCGTTGGTGGTCAACTCTTCTCAAGGCGGTGGTAGTAAAGATACCTGGGTGTTATATGAGTAGGCCCATAATCGTCCATGAGAGCTGTTTTGGTAGCGCAACATTAAATCGTGGAGACGTGAGAAAGACGGAAGATCGATAAAATAATCGACAGAACCTGCGGCAGGATTATCACGATTGTATCTGTCATAATTC
>JAGRBZ010000191.1:11928-15618 GCA_020433805.1 Anaerolineae bacterium | reverse complement strand
TATGGTTATACTTAGCTAACTGGAATAATATTAAAACCCACACCGTGTGCAAGGTCTGGCAAAATCTGGTAACCAATCTTGTCCAGCGTCATGCCTCCAATATACGGATAGCCCCGGCCAAACGAGTCAGTCACCTCAAAGCCTGCCTGTTCAATCAACTTACGCATGGTTTTGACAGGGTAGTATTTGGTATGACGAAGGGGGCGTCCCAGTAACTTTCTACCAAAATGAATGTAGGAAAAATCATTCAAGAGATCAAAAATGACATTTCCCTGGGGATGAATTGCACCACGTAATTTCGACAATCCCCGGCCGGCATCATCCACGTGGCAAAGAACACGCATACACACGACGGTGTCATACTCACCATAATGCGGAACTTTATCCAGATCGTATACATCCACGCACATCGTAGACAAATTTGAAGCAGACACCCTTTTTTGGAGTGCGTTAACCATTTTCTCTGAGATATCGGTAGCCATAACACTTTCCGCACGCTTCACAAGCTCCCGCGTAAAGAAGCCGGGGCCACATCCAATCTCTAGAACTTTTGCGTTTGGCTTCAAATGCTTCAATACGAAAGCTAACTCACGCCGACTAATTTCGCGTCTATAGGCTGATTGATCACGCACCAACTCAACATAGTGTTGGGACTGTCGGTCATAGTATTCTGCTACATTGTCATTTACTATCTTAGTCACTAAATTTCTCCTTTTTGTAATAACTATGAGTGACATAGTTAAACTAACTAACATTGGAAGGCTGAGTTAAATAGCCCTAACAGCGTCTTAAAGCCCTTGATATAGACATTTCTACAATGTGTAGAGCTACTCAACCCATTTAATCGACTGCTTTAGCCTTCTTTACATCACATTTCTTTAACAGAAATGCCTTGAACAACTTCTTTTTCAAAGTTTTGGTACACCTCAAGGAGATATTGGACTTGGTGTGACCAATCAAGCTCCGTTTCCATTCTTCGCCTACCTATCGCCCCCATTTCTGAGCGTAATTGGGGATCATCCATAAGCACAATGAGCTTCCGGGCAAAATCAAGTTCGTTATTGGGTTGGGCATATAAAGCAGCCTCTTGAGCCGTAACACGATGCTCTGGCAGATCGAAAGCAACAGTGGCTTTGCCCAAGGCCAAATACTCGGTCATTTTGATCATGGTAGAGCGATCGTTGTAATCGTTCGATGGTTCGGGAGCTACACAAATATCGGCGGCGCTCAGGTAGCGGGCCACTTCGGTATGAGCCACATTACCGGTAAATAACACATAATCATCTAACTTGAGTTCTGCGGCCAAAAGTTTCAGTTCGGGCCATGCTTCTCCGCCGCCCACGAGTATACAAAAGAAGTCGGGCCTGTTTAACTTTTCAACCAAATGTTTAAGCGCTCTCAAAAGATAATCTACGCCATCATGATGCCCCATATTACCTACGTAACAGATAGTCTTTTTGCCCGGTTTCTTCAAGGTGTGATCAACCTCTACAGGATGCAATCGCTTGAGATCAGGCCCATTCCGAACAATAGTAATGCGCTCTTCAGGCACGCCATCGCGTTCCATCTCTACGGTTTTATACGATCCGTTCGTTGCGATAACATGATCGGCCAGACGACACGAGATTCTTTCCAACCACAGCAAAATTCTATAAACCAGGCCATCTTTTTTGCGAAAGATAGCCCTATACATCTCCGGTGAAAGGTCATGATGGTCATAAACAAAACGCTTACCCAGCAATTTATAAAAGCCGGCGACAAAAACTAACGTGTCGGGCGGATTGTGCGTATGAACAACATCAAAACCCGGTTCGAAAAGCGCGTACACGGAAAGCATAAATATTGCCGCGGTAGCGTAGCCATATTCCAAAAGGTATCCTAAGAAGCTGGGAATTTCCGGCGGAGCAGGGAAGCGATACGCTTTTACCCCACTAACAATCTCCATCGACGGCTGCCCCGTGCCGCGAGGACAAATAACTACCACACTATGTCCGGCATTGACTAAGGCGGTAGCTTCGCGACGAACGCGGCCATCGGCCGGATAAGGATTATTTTCTAATAGCATAAGTATGCGTGTCGGCTTAAACGTCTTCATATCTATGGTTCTACCTCAAGGGTGTATGTATATGATGTGAACGGTAAACTAACTACACGCTTACAGTTTCTGTAACAAGTTGCTCACGTTCGGATGATGTTTCAGCGTCTTGAAGCGTTGGAAACAAAAGATGATACATGATCATCGACAGATAACGGGGGTAGGAACGCTGATCGCTTAAGACTCCATAATCTCGCCGAGAATGAACAAAGCCATCCTTTTTTTGCTGAGACAATACATACCCGTAGGCACGTTCTGTCAATTTGTCATAACTGGAAAACCCCAACCGTTTAGCCTGAACAAAAGTCGCTGCCAGAGCTGTGGCGTGATAGGTGACGGTTCGGAGAGGCTTGTCACAGTTGTAGTAGGCGTGGCCATCTTCAGCAACCCCTTCACTCAAGTAACTCAGTAAGTTGGTGATGGTTGGCACAATAGCCTCATCCTGGGTCAGTTCGTAATACTTAAGCAGGCTCAAACATTCAAAAGCGTTGTATTGATAGCATTGGAAATGCTCTCGGGAGTACGTTGGATTACTTTCGCCCCCAACCCCATACGGAAGTTCGCCGGAGGGCATTTGCACCCGCTGAATAAAGTTGATTAAACCGGTTCGATGTTCCAGATAGGTTTCATCGCCGGTTGCGTCAGCTAATTCAGCCAAAAAGCTGAGCACAGTGGTTGAATTATTCGTCACTCTAACAGTGCCCATGTTGGCGAAGTAATTTACGGCCAGCTCATCGCCCATTTTTTGAAAACCAACCACATCTATCATATATTTGTGCCAGCGCAGAGCACCATCCAAAAATATCGAATGTTTGGTATGGCGATAGGTTTCTAATAACCCCAACGCCGCCCATGTTCCCTCTACCGTGGCGGTACGTCCCTTCCATTCCGGATTGGGATAATCCCAGGCACCGTCATCACGCTGGCGTTCCAAAACGTACTCAGAACAACTTACGGCAATTTGGCGATATTTGTTATCCCCGGTCAGGGTGAACAAGGCCCAATTGCCAATTGACCAGTAACTTTGGGCCTGCAAATAGTACATATCATCATTCCAAGAGATATTCCGCAGATAACTTTTGAGAAATCGGAAAATTCTGTAATTGTAGCGAACACCCGGATCAGGACCAAACAGCGCCTGGCCGTTCCAATGTTTATCAACAATGTGTGTATGTAATTTTAGAGCAACCCCAACTAGGTCTTTCATTCAGCTAATCTCCTTGGACAATGCTTAGCTTGTAAATGCACTTTTCATAAATAGCTCCTCGTTATAGCTGTATCGAGTTCAGACTAATTCTAATCTGGTCTACAACAACATACGTTATGGATAACTATCAAGCAATCTGATTTTCTCTTTGGGGAACGTAACCGGGTTCCTCTTTTCTAGCGTAACGTTGTAGGATCTCCGCCAGGCGATCATTGTTAGACGGCGAGAACATTTTTTCGGCCCTTTCTCTATTCCGGCGTCCCATTTGGTTGCGAAGCTCGGTCGACTCACAGGCCTGATTAATGGCCTGAGCCAGCTGATCAACATTGCTCTCATCAACCAAAATTGTCTCTATTGCTTCCGGAATGCCGGCGTGCCGGGTCGAGAT
>JAGRBZ010000191.1:0-11918 GCA_020433805.1 Anaerolineae bacterium | reverse complement strand
GCCAGCTGATCAACATTGCTCTCATCAACCAAAATTGTCTCTATTGCTTCCGGAATGCCGGCGTGCCGGGTCGAGATAACCGGTTTACCAAAGGCCATCGCTTCGGCAATGACATTCGGAAACCCCTCGTGATCTCCCTTTCTATCGATCCGGGAGGGCAAACAGAAGATATCACATTCCCGGTATAAGGCGCGTAAAGCGTTGTCTCGCTGTGCTCCAAAGAAGGCTACCTGAGATGAAATTCCCAATTCCTTAGCCAACTGGGGACAGTCGACCGAAAGCACGCTCTTATTTGCATTACCGACCACCCACAACTCGATATCAGGCCGATTGAGTTGTTTTACAGCCCTGAACAAAATTTCATGGCCTTTCTTTTCGGCAAAGAAGGCCACGATCAGTATCTTGATTTTTTCTTCATACTTAAATTCCTCCAGATCGACGATCTGTCGGACAATATCGATTTTATTGGCCGGCACCCCATGCTGTTCGACAAGTAGTTTCTTGTTGAACTCGGTAATGGTGACGACGCGGTCACAATAAGCCAATGCTTTAGCAAACATCTTGAAGTTTGGATTACGGTATAGTTCATAAGCCCGAATCGTAACCAAGAGTGGTACCCCGGTTATTTGTTTAAGATAATATCCTACATACAACTTATGATCACCGAAATAAGCATACATCACATCCACGCCACGCATATCATCAGCAAAGCTAACTGCAATACCAAGATCATAAAGCGATTTGGTACGTAAAGCGGTGCTTAGAAGGCGCACATATAAAGCCGGTTTACGGATAAAAAACCAGATATTACGCAAAATTATGCTCCACAACGTTGCAGCAATCACCTCCCAGTCAGGCAGGGGGTTGTAAAGCCCTTTGTTATAGTGCAAGGTAAATAGTTTAACGGTATGCCCCTTGTCGGCTAGGGCCTTGATGTCACGGAAGATGAACTGTGTCAGACCATATTTCATACTGGTGATAAGAGCGATTTTCAAAAGTAACCTCCGATAAACGGACTATTGCAAGAAGAACAGGGATGCCAACATTTACCAATCTTGATGGTGTTCCACCCACTAGCCCGTCGCTTGCCTAACTTTTTGCTTAGCAGACCCGGAACGCGCATCATTAATAGCTTTGCGATAAACGGGTATTGTTTTTTTAGCTACGGCCTCAGCCGACCATTCGGTTTCAAGTTTATGTTTGCCATTTGCGCCTAGCTGGCGGCGCAGATCATTATCTTGTAACAATTGAATAATGGAATCGGCTAGAGCTTTTTCATCGCAGGGCGGCACCAGGAAACCGGTACGGCCATGTTCGACTTGTGATGGGAGACCACCTACTTCAGTTGCAATGACAGGCTTGGCAAATGTGTAGGCAACCGGAATAACGCCGCTCTGTGTCGCCTCAACGTAGGGTAACACCACTATACTGGCTCGCCGGAACAGTTTGGCGCGTTTCTCATAAGAAACAAACTCATTATGCACAATGAAATTTTCGGGATTAACCATCATGCGCCGGTAAGATGAAAAATCATCACCCTTACCGGCAATCACAATCTTGGCGTCAGGGATTTGGGCCGTAATAAGGGGTTCTGCTCGAATAAGATACTCCAAACCTTTATAAGCCCAAATGCGCCCAAAAAACAATATCTCATTTGTTTGTTCTTGAACCTCTGTTTGTGCGTTAGCATTGCCACGCTCAATGAGGGGAACAATATCTATAATCTGTTCGGGTATACCAAGTTCTTCTACAATAATCTGTTTCATTGGCTCGTTGTGTGCGATGACGCGATTCGCACGACGATAGGCGTAATCCATAATGGGTTGCGGTTGATTATAAGCGCCTTTATCACCCATGTGATGTCTGGGATCGTGGATAGCCATAACCAAAGGATACCGCCGCAAAAACGTTAGGGCCAGATTGAACCACAGATGCCCTTTTTGAAAATGAATCACATCCGGATCGAATTGTTTAATGCGCTTGATTAGCTTGAACATCAAACTGATTTGCTTAGCCGGCTGGCGTAGTCGAGGTTTAGGGAAAGGTTGAAAGTTTACATCTGGACTTAGCCAGTGCAAATGGAATTTTGCTCCTTCTTCAGGAAGCATGAGGCAAACCTCAACTTCTTTAGCTAGGGCGCTGGCCAGTCGTATACTTAACTCGTTCGAGTCAAAGGCAATACATAAAACTTTCATAGATTTCACCTCTAATTTTCTACTTCAAAAGTATCTGTAAAACGCTCATCGGTTAAACTTAACGATCCTCGCGCAGTAGCGTCAATTGCTCTCAAAGGATAAGCCCATAATCAGGGTTTAAGACCAAAGTTGCATATACTGGTGCTTGAACTGGTTTAGACCGCCCGCAGACCAAATAAATACCACAGAAAGAACAGCACCATACAAAATAGATCCCGATACCACCGCGAAGAAAAGCGCTTGATTAGGCATCCAAAAAAGGTAAACAGCCATGCATCCAACCGCTAAAACCGGCTTCCATAATCGTTGTCCCAAAGTCATTTCGGGAAGTACCTTAGTGATTTGCCAATAATGTTGAATAAAATTGACAACTGTTACCAACACTGAACTGTACGCAGCCCCCAGTAGACCAAATTGGCTGATAAGAACTATATCACCAATTACCTTTAGTGTAGCGTTGGTTATTGAGATCCGTAATGAGACTTTTTCATGTTTGCTAGCCCACAGCACCTGACCAAATATCGACTTAAGCGCATCTAAGAGTGGTAGCCAAACAATAATCTGCAAGACTTGTGCCGCCGGGAGAAAACTCTCATTTCCATACAACATAAGGATGACCGATTCGGACAATACATAGAGACCAACGGCTGCAGGAAGGGCAATTGCTATCAGTAGCTCAACCAAATTTTCAGAAATTCGTTGTAAACTCTGTACACCCGTTTCAAATTTGCGGCACATTGTCGGGAAGACGCCTTCCACGAAATTGTTAAAGATAAGTCTAAACGGTACCATCAACTGTACGGCGGCACTGTAAATTCCGATCTCTGTTTCGCTGGCCAGTGCTGACAACACGATAACACCCAAGTTTGATCTGATTGCATTGGTGCCTTGTATTCCCAGGAAAGGCATTGCGGATCGAACCATTGTTGCTGAAAAATGGTAACTAACTTTAATACGTGGCTTGGTGATATATCTTCGGATAAGTTCCCATTCGATAACGAAAAGAATGACATTAGAAACCACAATTAAAATGACAATATGATTAAGACCATAACCTTGCCAGAGAAGCAAGAATGCCATCACCATCGTAAAAATATTGGTAGACACATTGGCATAGGCGATATATTGCATCTTTTCCCAAGCTTGAAATATTCCTTCACAAATTTGAGATAACGTGTAAGGAAATAAGCCCAGTGAAAGCAGCAGGATGACGCTGGCCGTATCTGAATTGTAATTCATTAAGCGAACGAATAGAGCAGCAAAACCGACGGTAAAAGCTGAAAATACAAGAACTGTGGCACCAGCATTTACAAGATACTGGTTTGTTAATGTTTTATTTCCAGTAATTTCGCGGGTAATAAAGGTTTTTATGCCAGCCACGGCAAAAATCTGGAATATGTGAAATAGGGTAAGTGAAAGTGAGAGTTGGCCAAATTCAAAAGCACCCAAATAGCGCGCCACCAAGGCGTAAAGAACAAAAGAGGTACCCTTATTTACCACATTGCTGGTTAGGATAGAACCTATATTGCGGACCATCGTCTTTAGATTGTTCACTCCCGAGTTCGGCGACTGAGAATTGTCGTCCGACGGTGGCTCAACCCCATGATTATCCATCAATTTCATGTATTAATATTTTCTCCTTCTCTACACAAGTTATTGATAGCAGTAACAACACCAGCAACCACCCACAGCAGTTGAACCGCCGGGCGACTATGAAACAAGTCTACGGTCATGTGAACCATCTGGCCCATAATGCCGGCAGTGAAACCAAGGGCAAGAAGGGATAATACGCGGTGATTAAATTGCAAAGCTTGCCAACCTCGATAGAGGATTGTCAGCAGAAACCCTATGAAAGTTACCAATCCCAGAATTCCTGTTTCAGCCCAGACAAGGAGGTACTTATTATGGACGGTATTAAGCCAAGCTCCACTAAGAGGTAAGTAAGCGTATTGCATCATAACCGCAGCAAAATTGTTAGCACCAACACCAAGCATCATGTTATCTTGTATCATCTGCGACGCCATTATCATAAGCGGAATGCGAGAGTAGGCTGAACCGTCATCATCTCCATCGAACCGTGCTGTGATAGCATCTTGAAATATTATACCAATGAGTATGGCAAATAGAGCAAGAGTGACAGGAACGGTCAGTGACAACCAGCCTCGATACCAAGCAAAAAAGCAGAAGATGAGCATCGATACAGCAAATGCAATCCACCCACCTCTTGATGATGTAAAAATTAGAGCAATGACTCCAAAGCAAAAGGCAAACCCCGCCAGCCACTTGTACCACCGCCCCAATGGGGTCAACAGCAAACTTAAGGCGGGAGCTAACAACAGGCTAACATAAGCTGAAGCGTCATTAGGCGATCCAACGGTACCTCCGACCCGCGAACTAGGGTCAATGCGGGCCAAAACAGGCCCAACCGATATACTGCGTCCAATCCCCCGCAGGCCTACCATTATAACGCTCTCCAGGAGAAGACCGAACAAAATCAATGCGATAACAAGAAGTAGATTTTGCCAAGTACGCGCGAAATTGACTACATAAATATATACAAAAAATGTTTGCCAGAGAAGAAAAATCTCAAAAAAAGCCAGATCAACATCGTAGGCTACCGTGGCTGACAGGGTGACTACCCCAAGATATAATGCGAGCGGCAGACTGCTAATGAATAGCCACCTCGGCGGAAACTCTCTTTTGCTCAGCAGGTCGGCGAACCACCATGCGTACAGGGCTATCAGAGCGAATGTGGCAACTGAGACATTCAATCCACCCAGAACTGCCAGGTCAGCAATATCTTCTCGATAAAAAAGATATTTATCCAGTTGAAACGGGATGTCTAACAAAACCACTGCCAGGAGCAATTCTCGTAGATGTCCAAAAATTATCAAAAAAGGAATACCAAAGACAATTGCCCCAAACAGTGGTATATATTTCTGAGGAAATAAGGAGATGCCCACTACATAAAGACCCAGTCCCATTCCTACCAAGGCGGCAATTATCCATTGAAGGGCAGGACCTCGAACGACTGACAATACCCTTTCTCGGGGAAATGTTGTAAGTGCTAAACTATTAATTTTGTTTAGTTGGGCCATTCTTAAGAGGGGCATCTCTATTTCACTTAGACAGATGGTTGAGAAGCGTTTATAGGACTATGTGCTATCATGTAGTTTCCAACGGCTTTAACCACTGCTTCTATCAAATCTGGAGTAAGTTCAGGATACATCGGCAGCGATAAAATTTGCTCCGCATATCTTTCGGTGATCGGAAAATCTCCTTTTTGGTAACCAAGGTTTTGATAAGCGGGCTGCAAGTGAACAGGGATAGGGTAGTGAATGCCCGTAGAAATGCCTGCCTGCTGTAAATAGGCTTGCAAAGCCTCTCGATCGTCAGTGCGAACAACAAACAGATGGTAGACAGACTCAGCGAAATCTGCTTCCGTCGGAAGTATGATCGAACCATCAAAGTCCGACAAAAGTTGGTTGTACAACGCAGCATGGCGACGCCGGGCCTGATTCCAGTTCTCCAATTCACGCAGTTTGACTCGTAATATTGCAGCTTGGATCGTATCGAGCCGGCGGTTAAAACCTTGTACCATATGCTCATATTTTTTAGTTGAGCCATAGTTGCGCATTAGCCGAATTGACTGAGCAGTTTGGGCATCATTGGTAACAACAATGCCACCATCTCCACAAGCGCCTAAATTCTTGGCAGGGTAAAAGCTAAAAGCGGCGGCATGGCCTATTGAACCTGCCCGTTTCCCTTTGTACCGGGCACCGTGCGCCTGACAAGCGTCTTCAATGACTACCAATTCATACTGGTTAGCGATTTCCAGAATAGCATCCATGTCGGCTGGTTGCCCATAGAGATGCACCGGCAAAATTGCTTTTGTGCGCGGTGTGATTGCGCTTTCTATAAGAGAGACATCCATATTATATGTCTGGGGATCTATATCGACTAGCACGGGTGTAGCACCAGTGTATGATATAGCCAAGGCACTGGCGATAAAAGTATTCGCAACGGTAATAACTTCGTCACCAGGGCCAATTCCATATGCCCTTAATGCCAGTTCTAAAGCTGAGGTCCCTGAGTCAGCACCCACGGCATAACCTGTTTCGCAAAAGTCTGCAAATTCCTGCTCAAACAATGCAACATCGTCTCCCAGAATAAAGTTTGTTCGATGCAGAACTTTCGAAATTACCTCATTTATCTCTGTTTCCAATGCTTGATGCTGCACGGCTAAATCTACAAAGGGGACTTGACGAGAATGACCATTTGTGTTCATTAGGCACCTTGTTCTACTGTTGATAATTGACTTGAATAATGGGCGATGACGCTGGAGTTATCGAGCAATTGAGGCTTTTCAAGCCCTACCCGAACCGGAGCGCCGTTATGTTGAAGTGAATAATCGATAGCTTCCATTACTTGCACAACTTCTTTACCGGCTTGTCCGTCCGTAAGAGGCAGCCGGTTGTTGGAAATGCATTCCAGAAAATGCGTACATTGGGTTTTCAACGGCTCACTAATCTCTACCTTCGGACTAATAATATCACCATCACGCATCTCGATTTGAAATTCGCCATAGTTGGTGGCTTCATCTGATGTAGATGTTACCCCTTTTTCATAAATTTTCACACGTTCCAAGGCGTTCAAATCATCAAACACGATACGCCGGTCACTACCAACCACAACGACCTCTCTGACCTTATTTGGATCAGCCCAACTAACATGGATATGTCCGACAACGCCATTGGGATAACCGAGTGATACGAAGCCGACATCCTCTCGACCATTGCCCAGAGCTTTAACTCCCACTGCACTAACCCACTCCGGTACGCTGTCTAACAAGAAGTTAAAAATAGAAATATCATGAGGTGCCAAGTCCCACAAAGCGTTGACATCACGGCGGATGGGACCTAAGTTGGTCCGGCGGGCATAGAGGTAATAAACCTGGCCGACCAAGGACTCGCTAACAAAGCTTTTCATTTTTCTAATACCGGCATTGTAAACAAACGTGTAACCAACCATAAGTTTCGTATTTTTGGCGCTAGCCAGGTTGATTAGATCCTCCGCATCGTCTACGGTCGTGGTGATCGGTTTCTCAACCAACACATGTTTACCGGCTTCTATACAGCGACGCGCTAACGCATGATGGAATTTAGCCTGGGTGCAGATAACGACCGCCTCAACGTCATCATCTTGTATTACTCCATCAACTCCGTCCACAAGTTTTACATTCGGAAATCGTCGTCCAACTTCTTGTAAGCGGTTTGAGTCCTGATCACAGACTACTACAACTCTTGCTCCTGCCAATTCCTCGAACACTCGGATGTAATTAATCCCCCAGTATCCACTACCTATAATAGCTATACCAATTTGTCTGGTCATTATTTTTATACTCCTAATAATTCAGGATTGGTTAATATATTATTTATCATTTATTCGGCACCGCGTCCCGATACTACGGCAGGAATAGTCCACAACAATATCTTCAAATCCAACCACAGTGTTTGGTGACGCACGTACTCAATATCCATTCGGATCATTTCTTCAAAAGAAACCTGACAACGACCACTTACTTGCCAGAAACCCGTAATGCCCGGCAGTGCAGCCAATCGTTCACGATGCCATGCCTCATACCGTTCGTATTCATAAACAGGCACCGGGCGAGGACCAATAAGACTCATTTCTCCTAACAACACATTAAATAGTTGCGGGAGTTCATCTAAACTGGTTTTTCGTAAAAATTTCCCCACTCCCGTAACTCTCGGATCATTAGTTAATTTGTACACCTTTCCGTCTGGGCCAGCCGGCTCGGCATTGCCCTCAATAAAGGCTTTAATATACTCTTGATGAAGTGAGGAATCTGCATTCTGAACCATGGTGCGAAATTTATAAACCCGAAATTTTTGAACTTGCCATACAACCCGACCGTTCTTAAAGTATCGTCTAGCTCCTACCCGTTCTTGAGTAAATAATACCGCACCACGTGAGTCTAGTTTGATAAGAACAGCGATTATAATCATCACTGGAGATAAGAAGATTAAGGCCAAGCTAGCAAGAAGTGTATCCATATTGCGTTTGATGTAATAATAAGAATCATAATCATTGCTTGCAGAAAGCACATACGCTTGGTTTGATAACTCTGTGCTGCTTAATTGCTCCATCCTATCCTCCTTATTTTGCGACTTCGTTCATTCTTTATAATTGACTCATTCATTGACTTTTGAGAAAGTAAATTCATCGATGTCACGCTGCTAAGTAGAACCAGCCTTATCAGCATTTTGTGGGGGTCGTTTACGAACTTTTTGCCTCAAGATAATAGCTGTAGGCTTTGCTCTGCGCCGCTCGATTGACAACGACCCCTATCGAATTCGCACTAAGCGAAGCTAATTGCTGCTGTGCCGTACGTACAGACTTAAAGCTGGCTTGAGCACATCCAACTACCAGAAAAATATTGTCAACGCGAGATGCCAGCACCAGCGCATCGCTGACAGCTAATACAGCTGGTGTATCGATTAAAACCAGGTCGAATTGTTCCCTTAACTGTTCGATAATGTCCGTCATTTGAGGAGAACCAAGCATTTCTGACGGATTGCTAGGCAATGGCCCACTTGTTAAGACGTGAACGCGTGGAACATGTGTAGACTGTAATGCCGGGCTAAGACGCATTTCCTCATTCAGAACATTGCTTAAACCAAATTCATTTTTCAGATTGAAGATCTTATGCAATGTCGGCAACCTTAAATCGCCATCTATCACTACTACGGAGAAACCCGATTGAGCAACACTGTAGGCTAAATTGGCCACAATGGTTGATTTGCCTTCACCGGGTTCAGCGCTGGTAACCAGTAACGTTTTCTGCGAATTTTGATGGATAGCGCCAAAAATATTAGTCCGCAACCGTCGAAAAGCCTCTCCCTCTGGAGACGTACCGTTCATAAAGCTGCTTTTTACTTCAGTTGCGACTGGAATAAGTCCTATGATTGAACTCGTTGTTGCTGCCTCTACCTGTTCGGTTGTATACAGTTTGTTATCAAGATTTTCAAACAGAAAGACTAAACCTAGCCCGGCAGCCAAACCAAAAACGATCCCCAAAGCAATATTTAGTTCTACTTTAGGCTGGGAGGTTTTCGTAGGAACTGTAGCAGGTTCAACGAGAGAAAGTACGAAGCTGCGTCTAGTTTCTGCCTTTCGGCTCTCAGTAATCAAAAGCTCGGCCAAAATGTTTGCTACATGTGCGGCTAAAGTCGGATTTTGGCTTTCAGCGACAATGCGCATCAACTCCGTGTTAGCAGGCATTACGACATCAATTTCAGGCAACTCGTTTACGTCTAAACGCCGTTCTATTTCTTCGATTAGCGGATCAGTCGTAGCAATTTCACGATAGGTATTCATTAAACGGTCGCTGTATTGAATCTCTTCAAAACCGGCATTTCCTCCGCCTGGCTCTAAGCGTATCGTAGCTGAAGTAGTGTACGTAGGCGTTATAAAGAATGTCCCCACAGCGGCAAAAAAGACGGTTATAACAAACGTTATAACCAAAATCCACTTTCTTCTCCAGATGATTTCTAGATAGCTTCGTAATTCCATAGCATATGCTTCCGCCAAACTCTAATCACAACAATGTCTTGTTGTATTACTTAAAACATCATTTAAAAAGTATGTGTCAATCTAAAAATACGCGCGTAAAAACTACGTATTTATAGGTAGTAAATTTAATTTGTCCCCATTTTTCCGTAACCTGTACTTGAATATAAAACTTTAAACACGAATATTCTACGCTTTACAGGCTAAATAGACCTTGATATACTTCACTTAAAAAGTAAGACGATGAGTTATCAAGTTTCTTTTGAAATCTAGCCAGAAACTTTATTAAATTGAGTAACGTACGGGTACTTTGGCCAGGGGACTACAGAGCTTTAATTTCGAAGATTATTACTGGAGTGATGACGCAGTCACACCATAAAACCTGTAGCCTTTTTATGGAGCATAAAAAGGGTTTAAAGTAAACCTTGACAGACGCGTCGGAAAAAGTTAGAATCACACGTGTGACTAGGTCAAATACAAAAAGCCGCCTGGACAAAAAGTACTCAGGTAAAATTGAGCAGATTTACTGGTCCTAAATTTGCTCATCACAGTATTTGATTTAGTACCCTTTTGAGCTGGCCGTTTAGGTCAGCTCATTTTTTATATAAACCACATTAAGAGTATTTTTCTAAATATATCCTCTGTGATATTAAATACCATTTGTTATTGTTCAAATAACTAAAAATAATTTTACAAAGCAAGAGGCATCATAGCTACACTTTATCAAAAAGTATGCTGATACCTTTATCGGGTTTAGAATGTTAATGGTAGCAAGTACCTGTCGTAGAGGGTGTAAAGACGAGGGGCGTTCTCAACCTAACCTGCAAGTAGGCCCCACGAATATCCGTGTATGGTGTAAAGAAGTAGCAAGTGAAGGGTGATGTTGGGAAGCGAATGTTTCCTAATCATTGCTTGAAATCACGACTAGAAAAACTGCCAATCAGTCCTGAAATCAAGAACTTTTGCCCTGGTAAGTACACCTTACTTAATACGAGCAAAACTGACTGACGGCTATTAGTATGAATATCAAATATTTTTAATGAACTGGACTCGTGGTAGCAACATGACTTTTTTGGCAAGATTTTGTGGCAAGCCTTAATTCACATTATCTAGCAGATAACTGAGACGTTGACAATAGTATCAATATATAATGTGATTGATATATGAAACGTCTAAAAAAAAAGTTAGAATGTCAATTTTTTATGTCGAGGATTGGTGTTAACTTGAGGGCAAAAATGGCGTAAGTTAAGCACGCGGTAACTCAAACCAAAAACAACTTCCCGGACCTTGAATGCTCTCTACCCCAATTGTTCCCCCGTGCGCTTCGACCAAATGCTTGGCGATGGCTAAGCCCAAACCAGAGCCGCCTTCTCGGCGCGAACGGGATTTATCGGCCCGCCAAAAGCGGTCAAAGACGTGCGGTATATCGGCAGCCGGAATACCTGGCCCGGTATCGGTCACAGCAATATGAACAAACCGGTCGGAGTGGGTTGATAGAGCGACCACCACCTGTACTTGCCCTGCTTCCGACGTATAGCGGATAGCGTTAGCCAGTAAGTTGTTCAAAATTTGGCGCACCCGATCAGGATCGGCAGAAACTACGGGTAGATTTTTCGCCAGCGCGATGTCTAAAGCTACGTTCTTTTCGTAAGCCAGCCCGCGAAACAGGTCGACCACATTTTTAACCAATGTCCCTACATCAACCGTCTCTCTATTAAGGTCAAGTTGACCGGCCTCTGCTTGCGCCAATTCACGCAAATCGGCGATAAGGCGACTGAGAATGACGGTTTCATCATAAATTGAGGCGATTTCGGCCTTCTCCAGCGGAAAAACATCCTCCAATATGGCTTGTAAGTTACCTTGAATGACGCTAACCGGCGTGCGTAACTCATGAGCTACATCGGCCATAAGGTGGCGGCGCAGTTGTTCAGCTTGTTCAAGATTAGCAGCCATCTGATTAAACGCTGTTGCTAACTGAGCCATTTCATCCGCCCCCTGCACCGGCACCCTCTGGTCGAGCTGACCCCGCGCAATCCGGCCGGTGGCAGTCGACAGCCGCCGTAGCGGCACGGCCAACCCTCTGGCAATAATAATACTGACCAAAACGGCTAACCCGCCGGCCACCAACCC
>JAGRBZ010000190.1 GCA_020433805.1 Anaerolineae bacterium | reverse complement strand
TACCGACTGGGTTGTTGGTCACGCGCACCTAATTATGTTTGGCACGTTCGGTTTCTGGCTCATCGGCATCACCACCGACCTGTGGCCGCGGGTTTTAGGTAAAAGTAACTGGTGGGCACCGGTACTGCACGAGAGCGTTTTCTGGATGTGTACCATCGGTGTCGCGTCGATGTTTGTCGGCCTAACTTCAGCCGGTCTGGTTCAAGGTTTCCTTTGGAAGGGTCTGGCTCCGTGGGAAGTTTCGCTGCAATCGGTTCGTCTGATTTGGCTGTTCCGTACGGCAACCGGCTTGCTCATGACCGCCGGCGTACTGCTCTTCATCTTCAATATGATTATGACCGCGATTTCGCCCGAACAACAACATACCCCGGCTAAAGCTGCCGTTCCTAGCCCGGCTAAGTAAGCGATACAGCCCTAAGGAGAAGATGATATGGAAAAAACAGTAGAAAAGTTTCAGTTTATATTCTTAGTGGCCGGTATCGGTTTCTTTGTGCTCGCTTTCTTTGTATCAGGTATTGTAACCGTCAATGCGGTGAGCGATTTGCCCTATACCACGCTTGATGAAATGGCGCAAGAGGTTAGCCCCTACTTTACGGCGCTATCCCGCCAATACCCGGATCAGTTCGAAAAGTATTACCCCGGTGGCCCGACCTCGGAGAATTATCGTGAGGCGCTTAACCTGGGCCGTAATGTGTACATCGGCGAAGCTTGTTGGCACTGCCACAGCCAGCAGGTTCGCCCCGTTGCTAACGAGGAAGTACGTTTTGGCCCGGTTTCGACCGCCGCCGAACAGCAGCACGAACTCATGTTGCCCCAGTTGATGGGTACCCGCCGCGTTGGCCCCGACCTGTCTCGTGAGAGCGGCTTCCGCTCTAACGACTGGCACGTAGCGCACTTCTACAACCCGCGGGCTGTAGCCCCAACCTCGGTAATGCCGCGCTACACCTGGTTCTTTGACGGTCGCCTGCCGAACAAGAAGGGTATCGCCATTATCACCTATATGCAATGGCTGGGCAGTAACGTCGAGCAGCAGTAGGTAGTGGTGAATGCAGATTAGAAACCGGAGATAGGAGTTTTGTCGAGGGAGAGGAGTATCTTCGGTTTCTGGTCAGGGTGGCGGTGGTTTCGCCTCCATTTGAGGTGCATTGGGGGCGAACGCCACTCTTATGGATAGCAACGGGAATGAAAATGTTCGTAGAACAAACTTTTGTAAATCAACAAATTAATCGGGTACATATCGGAGTCACAAAGCTAGCTTTGTGATTCCCCGATTAATTTCTAAAAACCCAAAAGTTTGTCCTACAAAAGTGAATTCTCATAGGAGAATAAGAATGAAGAAAAATAAATTGAGCGATGGTCGGTTTGTCTCGGTGGCGATTGTAGCCTTTTCTGTCGGCGCAGCCGGATTGACCTTTATGTTTAAACTATACGAGTTTGTTGCCGCTTCAACAACCGGAGATGTACCGGGTATTGTAACGGCAACGGTACTGCCCTACTTTTTCATCAGCGCCGGTTTCTTGTTGCTGGCCGCCTGGGCTTGGGCCTGCGGCCATTACAAAAACATTGAAGCTCCTAAGCGTGATATGCTGATTCAAGAAGAAGAGTGGGAGCGGTTAGAGCGACAGCATAAACTTTTTTAGACAAGGGAGAGATTAATGGCTCAAGAGTACAACCCGGAAAAAGAATATCTTAAAGATCGCGTTCTGGGAACTGACTTGGATGAAGTAACTGAGGGTGAGAAAGCAGACGTGTATAACCCTGAATTTATCGAAGGGGCCTGGTTTCCCCACCAGATCCCGACCGAACATTGGAAAGCTGATTTTGGCGATCCGAAAACGGTCTATCAGGGTGCGGAATTGCCGGTTTGGATTTTGGCCGGTTGGGCCGTCTTTATTTTATGGGCTTTGGTCTATTTGTGGTTTGGGTTATCGGAGTTTTAAGCGTTTGAACCGTTGGAAAGTAAGTGTGGTGTTGGGCCTGGTTCTGCTGGGGGTTTCGGCCTGTAGCCAAGAGCCGCAATGGCCCAGCCACAATCAAGCCACGCTGGCTGCCCTCAACATTGTCGATGCGGGCAGCGTGTGTACAGTCGAGCATACGGCAACGATGGCCTCCAGCTTTTTTGTACTGCTGGGGGCCGGTTTGCTAACGGGCTTTAGCCACTGTATTGGCATGTGTGGTCCGTTAGTGAGCGCCTTTGCGATGCGTCGCCGGGCGCAATGCCGGGAACTGTCCACGCCGCTGGTGCTGTTTCAGACCGGACGCTTGATGACCTACGGGCTGCTTGGCCTGGCCGCCGGCCTGTTAGGATCGGTGCTGGTGTCGGTGGTGCGTGATTGGCAAGGTGCTTTTTCCATTAGCTTAGGCATGCTGGTTGTACTGTTGGGATTAGGGCTGTTGGGTCTGTTTCCCCTTCAGCGCTGGATTGCTTCGCTGGCTCCGGCCCAGGTTATTGGTCGGGGTATCAAAGTTGGGTTAGACTCAAACCATCCCGCTGCGCCGTTGGGGCTGGGGATGGCGAACGGGTTGCTGCCTTGCGGTCCGGTGTATGCTATGGCTTTGCTGGCAGCCACCAGCGGTGATCCGCTGCGGGGAGCCAGTTTAATGCTTATTTTTGGCCTGGGAACCCTACCCCCCATGTTGGGCTTTGGGTTTTCGGCCTCGTTGTTGAGCCTGCAACTACGCGGCTACCTCTATCGAACGGCGGCGGTGTTAGTGATGGTGGTTGGTGTCCAATTAACACTGCGGGGTTTGGCCCTTTACGGGCATATTCCCCATTCAACTCTCGGGAGCGTGATGCTATGGTAGCCCGTACTTCTGAACCGAATTCAGGTTCAGTGCCTCACTTTCAGTCCTTTACTGCTGATAAACAAAGTGCTTGTGCCCTCTGCGGTTTACCTGCGGCCCGTCACATTGTCGAAAAGATAGACAACAAGACACTTGTTTTTTGTTGTTACGGCTGTCGTCACGTTTATACAATTGTTGCGCCCGATTTAGCCCGGGGGCTTGATTTACCACAGGCCATGGGCCGGGCCGGTCTCGATTTAAAGGCTCCGTGCTGTCGAGGCATCATCCAAGGCGACCCGGCGGAAGAAGCCAGCCGGCTTATGTCGCGGCTGATGCTCAATGCCTTCCTGGCGATGATGGTTATGGTGCTTAGTTTGGCTCTCTACTCCGACTTTTTCTTTAGCGATTGGGGTACCTTGGGGCAAAGCACGCGCTCGATTCTGCAAGCCATCGCCATGCTGTTTGCGACCCCGGCGGTCTTGATGCTGGCACTGCCGATTTTAGAAGATGCGGTCTTCACCTTTCAAGTATACCGGCGGTTGACGACCAGCGCCCTTATTGCCGTAGGAAGTTTGGCCGCCTATGGGTTATCGGTGTACGCGACCTTTACCGGCACCGGCTACACCTATTTTGAAACCGCCACAATGACACTGCTGCTGGTGACGTTGGGGCGTTGGCTCGATGCCCAAACGCAGGTTGAAGGCAATAAAGCGCTCGATAAGCTGCTGGCCCGAACTCCGGCTATGGCCAGCCTGATTGGCCCCGATGAGAAAGAAACGCGCGTTTCGGTTGACCAGATACGATTAGGCAGCCGTATTCGCGTGCGCCCCGGCGAAAATTTCGCGGTTGATGGCCGGGTTTTGCAGGGTGAAGGCAGTGTTGATGAGGCCAGCATCACGGGCGAATCGACCCCGGCCTACAAAGGGCCGGGCCATACCGTTTACGCCGGTACGGTCAACCTTGATGGTGCGTTCGTGGTCGAAACTACCCACACCGGTGATGATCGGGTTATGGGCAAGCTGATCAAGCTGCTGGAAGAAGCGCGATTAAAGCGTGCTCCTATCGAGCAATTGGCCGATAAAGTGGCTTCTTACTTTACGCCGGCCGTTATTGGGCTGGCCACTCTTACGCTTCTCTTCTGGACATGGCAATCCGGCTTTGAAACCGGGCTGATGATTGCGCTGGCGGTACTGTTGATTGCCTGCCCTTGTGCGTTAGGTGTCGCTACACCGCTGACTATTTGGGCCGCTTTGGGACGGGCAGCGCAAAGAGGTATTCTCATTCGCGATAGCCTGACTCTGGAAAAGTTGTCGCACGTACGACGTATCTTTTTCGATAAAACCGGCACACTCACTACCGGGCAATCAACCTTAACCGAAATGGTATGCGATCCCGAACTGAAATCGCCCGACATCCGGCTGCTACAAGTGGCGGCTTCGCTAGAGGAAGGCTCGGAGCATCCGCTGGCGTCTGCCATTCGGGCCGCGGCGGAGAAGCGGCATCTGTCGCAACTGCCGGTCTATAAATTTCGGGCGCTGCCAGGCTTGGGCGTAACCGGGTACATCGAAGGTCAGGCCATCTTTGTAGGCAACTGGCGGCTGGTTGAACAGCAAGAGCTAACCCTGGCCGGTTCGCTTGAGCGGGCGCGAGAACGCATGGAGCAGACTGGGCTAACGGTAGTTCACGTCGGCTGGCAGGGCAAGGTGCAGGGCCTGTTGGGCTTTTCTGAAGAAGCCCGCTCCTCGGCCCAACCAGCTTTGGCCGCGATGCAGCAGCAGGGGCTAGAGGTACAGGTACTCACCGGCGACAGTGCCGCTGCGGGAAGTGCCTTAAGCCAAAAGTTAGGCGTTTCGGTTAAAAGCGAACTGCTGCCTCATGATAAAGTCGATGCAATTGAAACCGCCGAAGCTCAAGCTCCGGTGGCGATGGTCGGCGATGGCCTCAACGATGCGCCGGCTTTGGCGCGGGCCAGCGTGGGCATCGCCCTTGGCTGCGGCACCGATGTTACCCGCGATGCGGCCGACATCAGCCTGTTAGGGGATGACCTGACCCAGGTAACGTGGACTACGGCTCTGTCGCAGCGGGCCTATCGCACCATTAGTTGGAATTTAGCCTGGGCGTTTACTTACAACGTTATCGGCATCGGCCTGGCGATGGCCGGGCTGCTGCATCCGGTGCTAGCTGCCGCTGCAATGGTGTTAAGCAGCGCCCTGGTCGTAGGCAACTCGCTGCGGATATTTAAGTTTTAGAGTGAGTAACTTCATAATTCATCTTTCACAATTCATCCTTATAAAGGGAGACCTCTTATGAAAGCCGTTTTAGGATATATCAAACGCAATTTCTGGCCGATTTCCTCTATCGCCTTTGGACCCTGGCACGCCGGTCTCATGTTGTTGATGGTCGGTGGCTTGACCAAAGGGACGATATTGGGTGATTACATCGAAGCCCATTATACCTCGCTCAAATCGATCCTTGTCGTGACCTTTTCCTTGTATTTTATGGTGGCCTTTATGATGTGGGTGGTGCATCGCCCCAAGCCGGAGAAAAAAGAGGTGTCGGGCCAGCGCAAGGAAATCATCGGGCTGTCGCTGTGGCAAATTTTGGGCTGGGGCTTTTTAGGCATATTAACCGTGCCGCTACTGATGGCTGTTAGCGTGTTTTCATATAGAGACTATTTCACCGAAACGCTGCAATACATTCTGTCGCTTGATGCGGCCGTTAATGCCGGTTTTGTGTGGCTGATTAGTATCGCAGCGCTGGTGATGACGCCGATTACCGTTGTGTGGTTGGCTTGGATGTGGCTGGCCTGGAACCGGGCCGAGTATTCGGAGGGAGACATGGATAATTGGAGCTATGAATATGAAGGATAAGCCATCTAAAAAAAGATGGCCGCTTAAGACGTTACTTGAATTTTTGCCGGTTGTCATCGCGCTGACGGCTATCTTTAGCTATACAACCATTAAAAATGTAACCGATGTTGATTTGGTAACGCCGCTGGGGCAGGTGGTGGGCGGGGTGCCGCTGTGGGTTACTATCTTAATGGGGCTTATTCTGCTGGTTGGGATGTCGGCGATGGGCTGGTTGATTTATATCTTTACCCGTGCGCCGGTGGATGTTGACGGCAGCAGTGAAGATTAGGGATGTAGAAAAGAGAATGGTGTCAGGATACAATGATAAAGATTATTCGTAACAGTGGGTGGATCACCGGCACGCTCATCTTTTTTATGCCGATTTTGTTGATCTTTTTCCTGGCTAGCCAGGCAGGGTACAGCCAGGTAAAAAGTAGATTTGAAGAATACCGGCAAATTCCGGAGATTACGTCGTTGGCAGCGCTGCAAGAACAACCTAATGATGAGGTGTTGATGCTGCGTGGTCAAATTGCCCCGGAAACCTGCCAACCGACACCTTGCGCCCCGGATGATCTTATTGTCTATCGCGAGCGCCCGGCTGAAGGACGAGAAGTCCGCTTTCGGGAAGAGTTCGACGATATTTTTTATGGATTTGTGATGTCCCTGTCTGATGGCGGTAGCGTGATCATTGTACCCCACGACGAGTATGAACCTATTATCTTGGAAGAACTTCACGCAATTCCCGCAGGCGACTATCTGCTGACCGGTTTTCAGGTCGGTGATACGGTTACCGTACAGGGTAAGTGGTCATCTGAGGCAAGCGATGTCTCGGCCTTGATCGATGTCACCGGCATCACCGGCGGTGACAAACAATCTCTAATAGCCGATTGGGAACAGTCTTTCCAGCAGGTAAGCTGGGCCAGAAATATTTTAGGTGCATTAACGGGGCTGGGCATTATCTTTTTAATCATCCAACTGCGCCGCAGCCGCCGCAATAATAACCATGAGGAGACAGAAGAATGGCATCCCCCGACGACAACAACGAAGGCTCCACCAGCATCGCCATGATTATGGTGGTGTTTACGGTGCTGGCAATAGTCATTATTGCAGTCCTAACCATTACGGCCATCATGATGGGACCGCCGGTTGTTTAATACTAAAAGGGGTAGGGGGTAGGGATTATGGATTATGGGGTAAAAATCGTAATCTTCGAACCAACCAACCAACCAACCAACCAACCAACTAACTAACTGACCAACCATCTATCCACCCCTATCCAACTGACCAGGTTGAAGCCTAATCACCTAGCTAAGTGTTGAACTATTCAATTGTCGGAAGAATATACTATAATTTTTGCTATACTGATATAAGATCCCAACAACACAAAAACGAGAGCTAACGATGGCAAAACCCACTTTTTTCGATTATCCAGAGTTTCGTGAGACAAAGATTCCAAAAATTCGGCTGGCCCATGTAAAACCGGTTACCCTTTATACTAAATACCGCTGGGTGGTTCAGGCCTTAATCGTCATTTCCTTTGTCCTTGTGCCGGTAATGCACTGGCTGAAGCTCGATTTCACCAACGACCAATATTGGATACTGGGTCGGGAAGTGTCGATGATGCTGGCTCTACAGGCGGTGGTTGTCCTTTGGCTTGGTACTTACTTTGTAAACTTCTTCGAGAACTATTTTGTCGGGCGTCTGCTGTGCGGGTGGATCTGCCCTTGGGGCTTGCTCAACCGGCTGGGGATGATCATCAATCATAAATTGCGCCGACACAAGCACCGATCCTTAATTTTAGTAATAGGCAACCTCATTTTCTCGGCCACCGCTACACTGGTGGTGATGAATTGGGTGGTTGATCTGAAAACGCTGTTTATGCCACAGCATCCCTACTTTGCCTACGTTTGGGGCGCATTCGGGCTGCTGGTGCTGCTCGGCTTTGTGGTGTTGCATATGCTGGGCTTTAAGTTCTGCGAAGGCTTTTGCCCATTTGGTATGTATCTTACCGTGGTAACCCAAAAGAACTCGCTGCGTATCACGTTCGACAGCGGTCGAGCCTGCGTTGATTGTGGGCTGTGTACCCAAGTTTGCCCGATGGATCTCTCGCCCCGCGAGATGGATTTCAAAGACTCGATGAACGGCGGCTTCGGCCAGTGCATCCTATGCGGCGACTGTATCGACGTGTGTCAAAACCGCATGGCGTTGGAAGGGTTGCCGGCTCCGCTACGTTGGAACACAGAGCAAGAGATTATCCCCTTGCTGCCGCTGGAGAATTCATCTCGCTAGAGCTTTATATCCATGACAAAATTACAACAACCGTCTCGTCCTAGTCGTCCCTTTGCGCCTCGACCCACAACGCAGATAGCCATCGGTTGCGTCGTTGTTCCGATAATCTTGGCGCTCGTTATTCTGGGTGTCATATTTTACGTCCGCTCTAATACCGCTACCAGCATCACGGTGCCGGAAGGTGATGTTGCGCTGGTACGCACGCTGCCGGAAGAAACAGCCCCTCTGATTGCCCGCTTTGGATCAGGCCGTGCCCTGGAAATTACCGGTCGTACCGAAGACTGGCGCTGGTTGGAAGTGCGCCTTTGGGACGATCGGCAAGGTTGGACCCTGCGACCCCTCGATATTTTGGTCTGGCGTCTTGACGCCCAGGTCGTTACCCCTAACTCTTCAGAGAGCGCACCGGAAGCGGTTACCCCGGTAGAGGAAGAAACCCTGCTCATTCCGGCGACCTCGTTTACAATGGGTAGCCCACCCGGTTTAGGTGAAGCGGATGAGACCCCGGCACATCCGGTTAGCCTTTCGCCCTTTGCGATTGATCGTACCGAGGTGACGGTTGGCCAATACTGGCAGTGTATCGAGGCCGACGAATGTGAGCCGCCGACCAGTGATGCCAGCAATACGGTGGTCAACTATCTTAACGATCCTGCTTACGATAATTACCCGATAGTCAATGTTGCCTGGACTGAAGCCAACAATTACTGTATGTGGCGCGGCAAACGGCTGCCCACGGAAGCTGAGTGGGAACTGGCTGCCGGTTGGGATATCGACAAAAAGGCCAAGTTTTTATGGCCGTGGGGCAGCGATCCTACTGCTGCGGAAGCGAACATAGGTGAAACTTCTCTGGGGCAAGCTGCTCCGGTAGGCAGTTTTGCTGAGGATGTATCTGCGGCGGGCGCGTTAGATATGGGCGGCAACGTCAGCGAGTGGGTCTTTGATTGGTACAAGTCCGATTATTACAAAATCGCAGATGATACCGATCCCATCGGCCCGTCTCAGCGGCGTGGTGAAGGTACGGGCCGGGTTGTTCGCGGCGGTTCTTTTAATACCTCGGTTGACGAGGCCAGGACAGCCAATCGCCGTAATCAGTCGCCTGAGTATGGCTACCCGGACGTGGGCTTTCGCTGCGCACAAGATGGATAAAAAGTGACAAATTCGTATTTTTTAGCCATAATACGGTACCACAATTTGAAAATAACAAAGTGAGGAGATAAAGTTAATGACCGTTTTTCAAAAGTTTCTACTGGTGAGTATCGCAGCCTTGTTGTTTTTGGCAGCGTGTGACGCAGAGTTAGATGAACTGCCGACACCGACACCGGTTGATGCCGCTTTGCAGCGTCTCGACCAGGAAGAGGCTGAGGATGAGTCGGTAGAAGAAAGTGAGGCTGAAGAACCTGCGGATGAGCCAGAGGCCGAAGCCGCCGGTAGTGACGATCTTGAGGCTGTGTTTGCAGCAAGCGGTTGTGTTGCCTGTCACGCCGTGGTTGAAGATGCCCCTCCGGGTGTTGGCCCCAACGTGCATGGCGTTGTCGGACGCGCTGAGGAAGCCATTGCCTCGGCGGATTATACCGGTGAAGCTGAAACGGTAGAAGAATACCTGCGCGAGTCGATTTTGAATCCGCGAATCTTCATCGAGCCTGACTATGATCCGCTCATGCCGACGACTTATGGGGATACCCTTACCGATGAGCAAATTGACCAATTGGTTACGTATATGCAAGGCTTTGAGTAAAATAAAGGCACTGTGTGCTTAAAAGAGGCGGCCTGTTGCAGGCCGCCTCTTTTTATTTTGTCCAAGTTTGTCAGCCATATGTATCGGTCTATAATGAGACGACCTTATTAGATGATATTGTGTGAGGGTAAACTATGGACGATCGAATTTTTAATTTTAGTGCCGGACCGGCGGTATTACCGGTACCCGTGCTGGAGCGAGCGCGGGATGAAATGTTGAATTATCAGGGTTGTGGCATGTCGGTCATGGAGATGAGCCACCGCTCTAAGGAATTTGATGGGATTATTAACAATACCGAGGCCGGTCTGCGGCGGGTGATGGGTATTCCCGATGCGTATGCCGTGCTGTTTTTGCAAGGCGGTGCCAGTTTGCAATTTGCGATGGTGCCGCAAAACCTCTTTTTGCAGGGCCAGCCGGTTGATGTGTTGCATACTGGCTCGTGGACGAAAAAAGCGATAGACGAATTGAAGAAGGTAGCGGCTTACGATGTTGTAGCCTCGAGCGAAGCAGATAAATTCACCCGGATACCGTCCTCCGGGGAAATGGCGTTTAACGCAAACGCTTCATATGTCTATCTATGTTCGAACAATACGATTGCCGGTACCCAATGGCAGTCGTTTCCTGAGACCGACGAAGTGCCGCTGGTAGCCGATATGTCGTCCGACATTCTCTCGCGGCCGGTCGATGTCTCGAAGTTTGGCTTAATCTTTGCCGGAGCGCAAAAGAATATAGGCCCGGCGGGCGTTACCGTAGTGATTATGCGCCCCGAATTGGCGGAACGCGCGCCAAAAATATTACCGACGATGATGCAATATCGAACCCACATCGACAAAAAGTCGCTTTACAATACCCCACCGACGTTCGGTATTTACATGATCGGTTTGGTGATGGACTGGATTGAAGATGAGGGTGGTCTGTCCGGCATCGCTGCTAAAAATGATGAGAAGGCCGGGATGATTTATAGTTTGATGGATGAAACCGACTTCTACACCTGCCCTGTTGCCACGGCAGATCGTTCGAAAATGAATGTGGTTTGTCGTATTCAGGGAGATAACGAAGCGTTAGAAAAGACTTTTATTGCCGAAGCCGCCGCCGCCGGTTTGAGCGGTGTCAAAGGGCACCGCTCGGTGGGTGGCTTGCGTTTTTCTATTTATAACGCCCAAACACTGGAAGCTATTTCGGCGCTAACGGCATTTATGCGCGACTTTGAGCAGAAGTATGGGTAGGGAATGGAATTACACAGCAGATTAACGCTGTCGCTCTAAACGACGTCGCTGGCGGGCGCGGGCTTCCTGCCAGCGGCGTTGTTCTTCTGACGTTTCAACAATAAGGGGGGGAACCGGCGAGGCCTTGCCGTTATCATCAAGCGCTACATAGACAAGGTAGGCCGTGTTGGTGTGGGTTTGCTCACCTGAGATAAGATTTTCGGTCTTGACCATCACTTCTACCTCCATTGAGCTGGAACCCGTCCAGGTCATATTGGCGTCGAGCATCAACATATCGCCGACTTGCACCGGCGAGTGAAACGTCATCGAGTCCATCGCTACGGTCACGACCGGCCGGCGCGAGTGGCGCATAGCGCATAAGCCGCCGGTTTCATCGACCAGCTTCATAATATTGCCGCCGTGGACGCTGCCCATCGGGTTGGCGTGTTCCGGCAGCATCAGTTGATTTAACGTTACACGGCTTTCGTGAACGCGTTTGCCTCTCATTATTCCTCCCGTAGTTAGATGGTTTGATAGTCGGATGGTGATGAAGCGATTTCATCAACCAACAACCATCCATCCCACACCTCTAGAGTTGGTCAGACTCCATCATGTCTTTGATAAGGTTGGCCAGTGAGCGGCGGGTTTCAATATCAATTGCGCCGCTGGTAGCCGTTTCGAAACGGCGAATCCGCTCTTTCTCGCGAAAATAGTAGGTTAGATCAGGTAATATGCGCATCGCTTCGCGGCATAAGGCTCGCAGTTTCATCAAACTGTCGATAGTGTCTAAGCCGCTTGCCTGCCGCTTTCTTATTTCATCAAGCAGCCGATTAAGTTCGTCACGCCACTCGTCGAGGTGGGTCTCGTCTCGTAAATAATATTTGGCGTCACCGACCATCAACATTTCGAGAACTTCATGCTCGGCGGTGGTAAGCGCCTGACCCTGTTCGAGCTTGTCTAAAATTGACCAGTATAAATCTTCGAGTTTGGCCTGAAACGTTTCGCGAGCTAAACCCTCCAGATCAAAAATGAGCGTTTGTATATCCTGATACCCGGCTTCATTTTCTTGCTTCAAAGCCTTCGTTGATAGCGTTATGACGTCATTTATTTTGGCGTCAACATCGTGGGCTGTCGGCATAGAATCACCTCCTTATTGTCTACAAATCGGCAATCTGAGCAAACTGATAGCGTTGCTTACATTTTTTCTGAGGCCATCATCGCGCGGATAACCCCCGCCAGGATACGGCCTTTTTCTGCGTCGATTTGGCCGCTGGTTGCTTTTTCAAAACGGTCGATTCGCTCTTTTTCGCTGTAATAATAGGTGATGTCGGGCAGGATGTGTCGAGCGTCGCGGCAAAGCGCCTGGATATGCAGTAAACTATCGATGTCGTTGGCTCCGGTCGCTTCAATGCGTTCGATTTCTTCGACCAGGCGGTTCAGCTCGACACGCCAGTTTTCCAAATCGTTTTCGTGCTTGAGATAATATTTGGCTTCACCGACAATGAGAAGCTTGAGCATTTCGCGCTCGCTCTCGGTTAGCGGTTTTGCCTTTTCTAACTTGTTGAGGATGCCTTTATAGTCATGTTGAAGCTTAGCCTGAAACGCTTCGCGTGCTGTGGCTTCCAGTTGGCGAATATGCTCGTCAAATTCCCTATAATGTCGCGTGCTGTCTGAGTCGAGTGCTTGCTCGGCGGTTTTGAGGGTTTCTTTAACCTTGGTTGATAATTGAAGTTCGGGTGCCATGGGCGAAATATCCTTTCACAATTATGATAGACCACATAGAATCAACGATACCGAACTTTAAATCGAATGTCAAGGTACATAGTCCATCTCATGCGTTTTCGTTATGAGGCAAGATAGAAACACTGAATTTATGAGGAAAATGAGAACGCTGACCTCAACCTACGGGGTTCAGATCTCCCCACGGCAACAAAAGGCTGTATGGTTGAAATACGGCATTCAGCGACATCATCCCATTCAGTGCTTCAGTGTTTCAATGCGCGGGCTGTCTCAACTGTTAAATATCTCAGTCTATCCCGTGTGAAACGTTTCACGTGAGCCATAGTTGCGTGTAGAGCAAGTCTTACTAGAATAAGCAGCTATTCTTAATTATTAATCCGTTTGATGGTAAAGATAATGGCTCAATAGGGTTTTGTGGGGGTTGATGCTATAAAACGTAAAACGTGATGCGTAAAAAAAGAAATTACATTTTACGTTTTTCGTTTTACAATCTTGTCAACCTCCTGAGTTCCAACTAACCTTTCCGTCAAACTACCCCAAGGAGATTATTATGGCGATTGCAAAACTTAGCGCGGAAGCGATTGAAACGCAATTAAAAAATATACCCGACTGGACATTGAAAGATGAGAAACTGCATCGCGAACTCAAATTTAAGAATTTCGTACAGGCGTTTGGCTTTATGACCCAAGTCGCACTTCTGGCGGAACGGGCTAATCATCACCCGGAATGGAGCAACGTCTGGAACAAAGTCATCATCGACTTAACCACCCACGAAGCCGACGGTATCAGTCAGCGTGATTTTGATTTAGCCAAGCAGATCGATGAGGTTGCGGCTGCTGTAGGGTAGAACTGCTTACGTAAGACAATTCATCGACATCTTAAAAGAAATGTGGAGCAGATGCCTCGCGATTGATCGCGAGGTTTTTTGTGTCTATTTTATGGGATCGGTTTTTGGATCGCTCTAAGATACGGTGACGGTGCGATTGAAAGATATAGTGGTACTAACAAAAGAACATCCATAACAAAGAGTAACGACTTGATTGGAGAACTACTATGTCGATTATGATGCAACAAACTTTTAATGATTTTGCTGGTGCGCGCCACCGAATTTTATGGGAACGTATTTCGAACATCATTACGAACAAACCCGGAAAATTGCTTTCGTTTTACGAAGTGCAGCGAGCACTCGGTCTTCATATTTCAAACGATAAAGGCTTGCAAGAGATTTCTATTGATCAGATTGTAGGTAGTGTTGGGCGACATCAAGAATTTACGCGCTCGTTTTTGCCAAAAAATGAATATAGTGAGCAGCGTTGGTGCCGGGTCGATGGCATTTATTATCAAAAAGGGTTCGAGCCAATTCGGGTGTATAAGGTTAGCCACGTTTATTTTGTCGTCGATGGTAACCATCGCGTTTCAGTTAGCCGGACTCATCGGATAAAGACAATCGAAGCGTATGTGGTTGAATATCCTAGCCCCATCGCTATTCATGCCGGTGATGATATGGCTGCTATCTTACACAGATACCAAAGGTGTCTCTGAAATAGAGGGACTTGCTCAAGATTAACCTCTGTATATATAATGAAGCAAGTGTTGGTATCAGCATAAATGTGACGCGCAAATTCCAATGAGCAGGAGTACAGAACATTGAGAGCAATATGCAGTTAACGCCACATCTGCTTCTTAACGCCTACTATCAAGGCGTCTTTCCTATGGCCCATGACGACGGAAATATCTATTGGTATGATCCGGACCCTCGGACGATTATTCCGTTCGATACATTTCACGTTCCGCGTCGCTTGGCCCGAACTATACGGCAAGGGGACTTCGAGGTTCGGTTCGACTACGATTTCCGGGCGGTGATGGTAGCTTGCGCCCAACCGGCTCCTGGTCGCGAAAAAACTTGGATCAATGATGACATTATTGACAGCTATACCCAACTTCATAGGCTAGGTTTTGCCCACAGCGTCGAAACGTGGATCGATGGTAAATTGGCCGGTGGATTGTATGGCGTTTCTTTGCAAGGGTTGTTTGCCGGTGAAAGTATGTTTAGCCTAGCTCCAGACACCAGCAAAATCGCTCTTGTTTACCTGGTAGAGCATTTGCGTAGACTGGGCTTTGTTCTCCTCGATACACAATTTATGACTCCCCATCTAAAACGCTTCGGCGCTGTTGAAATTCCCAGAGGGGAATACAAACGGCGTCTCGCTAAAGCACTCCAAGTTCAGGCTCGTTTTTAGAGGTCATCTGCTTTCTAATTACTCTACGCGAACTACCCTGACCGGCACGCGGGCCTGAAGGGTATACAGATCGGGCCGGGTATCGTACATCGGCCGCACGCTGCCGATTTCGAGCTGTTGCTGGAGGCTGGTTAAATCTAATTCGCCGATGACTACGGTTTCGACGTTGGGTTCGGCTTCGGCAATTTTGGCTTCCAAGGGAAAAGAGACATCGCTGGGCGAAAAGATGGCCGATTGGCCATAGTTGATCAAATACGAGCGCACCGTGTGCAGATTGCCTACATTGCCCGACAAGACCACATAAACAACGTTTTCCACTGCCCGCGCCTGGGCACAGTAGCGCACGCGAAAGTATGCTTTTTTATCTTCCGTGCTGAACGGCACAAAGATAGCCTCAACCCCTCTTTGTTTGAGTAAGCGAGCCACCTCTGGAAATTCAATATCATAACATATTTGAATGGCGATGCGACCCAGCGGCGTCTCGAAAACTTTTATCTCTTCGCCGGGCACAACGCCAAAACTTTTGCGCTCGTAGGGGGTAATGTGTAATTTGTCTTGTGTATAGACATTACCAGAGGGTGTAAAAAGGTGGGCAGCATTGAATAGCTTATCGTCGCGTAAGGTCGGTTGGGAACCGCCGACGATGTAGATGTTGTGCTCGATGGCTAATGATTGAAACAATTCAACATAGCGCGGCTTCAATGCCGATAGTTCTCGAGCGGCTTCGCGAGAAGTTAAGTGGCGCGGCATCAGCGAAAACAGTTGAGCCGTAAAATATTCCGGCA
>JAGRBZ010000018.1 GCA_020433805.1 Anaerolineae bacterium | reverse complement strand
GCTTGAGCAGATCATAAGCAGCAATATTCAACCTCGGATTAGTGGTATTATTATTTCCCCCGTACCGCTAAACAGTAGCTCCACGCACGTGGCTTATGTGGTTTCTATCCCCCAAAGTGATACAGTCCATCAAGTGAGTAGTACCAATCGCTATTACAAACGGTTCAATTTCGAGTCGGTGCCGATGGAGGATTACGAGATTCGCGATGTTTTGAATCGTGCAGCGCACCCTAAAGTTGAACCGCGCATTGGGCATATGGAAGTGGAACAGACGGAGAGCGGTTTCGTGTGGGCAGTGCCGGTTTTTGCCAAAAATGAAGCGATGGTTGTTGCCAAAGATACGGCGATGACGGTTGAGTTTCTAAACGTAACGGATAGTCATCGCCTGATGGCCGAAAAGTTTGTTATCAAAACGCAGCCTAAACCCAGCAAACACGATATGTATATTTCCTCTTTTGCCGAGGCCATTCATCGCGGCCTCAATAAGTGGTTCGGCACGTTTAAGGTTACAACCCACGAACCGCAGTCGTTACAGATGCGCATACAAGTTTTTTCGGACGGCATGCGGGCCAAGTGGTGGCTCGTTCAGCTTAATTTTGGGGTAACCAGCGCTACGGTTCAAGTTCTGGATGATGGTTATTTGTATTGAGCTTCAGAATTTCGGCTACTACAGCATCGAATCGATGAGTGGCCAGTTCTCGCTGTAATGATGAGGGTGATAATTCGGCAGCCCCCATTGCATTGCGCTGGCTATCTAACCGATTAATTGCATGGATAGCGCGATTAAGGGTTTCCTTGTTACTGGCCGGATGATAGAGGACAAGGGTGAGGATGTCTATTGCATCTTTCGCGTTGCCGTGATAAGCCATACAGGCCGCAATCCCTTCTAGAGCACTAAGCGCCAGCGGTCGTGCTCTGATATCTGAGGCTATTTTTAAGCTTTCGTGGTAACAACTTTGGCTGCTTTGATAGTCGTTTAAGGCTTCGAAGACAAGCCCCAAATTGTTAAGAGAGACGGCAATGCCTCGGGGAAAGCCTATTTCTCGTCGTAAGGCCAGGCTTTCTTGCAGTAGTTCTTGTGCATCTGTAAATTCTTGTTGCGTATAGGCAATGTACCCTAAGTTATTTAAGGCGACAGCTACCCCCTGCTTATTGCCAATGGCTTTATATATCGACAAACTTTCATTTAACAAAGCTCGGGCTTCTGTTTGATGCTCGGAAGTTCCGGTATGGTACGCTAAATGACTTAATGTCCAGGCGATGCCCCATTGATCGTCTCTGTCGCGATATATATCGAGGCTTTTTTGGAGCGTACGTTTGGCTTCTGTCGCATCGCCAACTTCTCCGGCTAAAATTCCCAAGTAGCTTAGGGGCAAAGCTATACATTCCTGTTCATCTGTATCTTGTAAAAGGTCGAGGCTTTGGTGGAGTAAATATTTGGCTTGGTCGTATAACCCTTGGCGTAGAAAGAACCAACCCAGGTAGGTGAGCACCCGCCCTCGTAGGACCTGTTTTAAGAATAAATGAGGGTCATTATTTTTGAGCTGTAATGTCTCTACCGCGCGACCAAAAGCTTCAACCCCTTCTTGAAACCAGCTATACATCGCATAAAAATGACCTAAACTTTCTAAGCCGTTCTCAATTTCTTTTAATTTACCTTGCGCAACAACCCAATGCCAGGCTGCTCGAACATTTTCGATCTCCCGGGCAATTTCGGCTAAAGTTTCCTTCTGAGCGACGCCTTTAAGCTGCTTTTCCCGTTGATGCAAAAACGTAGTATAATAGGCGGCGTGACGTTCGTAAACAACCTGATCCTCTGCCTTAGAGCCGTGCAATTTCTCTGCCGCGTAACGTCTCAATAACTCATGCATTTCATACCGGCCTAAAGCGTTTCTGGTGAGCAACGATTTATCGACCAAGGCCGTAATAAGCCGTAAATTTGCTTCCGTAATCCATTCTATCGCTTCCCTCTGACCACCACCACGAAAGACTGATAATCGACGAAAGACTCGCTGCTCCTCAGCGGAGAGAAGCTGCCAAGAATGTTCAAATACGCTACGTAGAGTACGGTGACGAGGTGGTACGTCACGTAGTGTTGTCGCCAAAAAATCAAGATTGTTTTGCGACGTATATATGCGCTGAATTTCTGCGGCTATTTCTTGTGGCGAGAGCACTCTAACCCAGGCGGCGGCCAGTTCGATTGCCAGGGGAACTCCCTCTACCATGCGGCAAATTTGAATAATTTGTCTTTTTTCTCGAGATGTAAGCGTAAAATGTGAGTTTACATGATGCGCCCTTTGTAAAAATAGGGCCACAGCGCTGTATTTTTCTATCGTGTCAACGTGATCATCCTGAGGGACATCCATGCCGTTAATTTCAAAAACCCATTCACCCTGAAGGTTGAGTCGCTCTTGCGAGGTGACCAACAGCTTCATGTGAAGCGTTTGATTTAATATTTCGGATAGAAATTCAGCTTTTTTGATTAAATGCTCAAAATTATCCAGAACCAGAAGCAGTTTCTTAGAACGAAGGTGGTTAATCAACTGAGGTTCGGCGTCTTCTTGGCCATCGAGCGAGAATTTTAGATGCTCAGCAATGGTCGAAACCAGAAAATCGGTTGAACTGATGGGGGCTAATGGTACAAAGTAAAGACCATCGGGAAAAGCTTGACTATGTTGAACTGCGGTTTGAATAGCCAGACGGGTTTTTCCCATACCGCCGGAACCGGTTAGGGTGAGCAATCGACAGTCGGGATTTTTAAGCCGATGTGCTATCTCTTTTAATTCTTGCTGCCGTCCTACAAACGGAGTCGGTTGGGTAGGAAAGTTGTGCAGGGGCGTTACGCGGTTGGGGGAACCTGCGACAGAAGAAAACCGATTTTCGATTAACGGCACTTGGTTCTGTTGAATGCGTTGATAAAGCTCCTGGGTTTCCACGGATGGAGCTATGCCCAACTCTTCTTGTAGAATATGTCGACAATCATCATACTGGCGTAGCGCAGCCGACCGCTGATTACTCCAGGCATAAAGCTGCATAAGGTGTCGATGGGCTAACTCATAAAGTGGATCGATAGTAAGCCATCGACGGGCATACGCTATAGCCGGTTCAAATTGACCCAGCGCACTATGAAAACGGACCAAACGCGCCAGAGCGCTGCTTAAATCGTGGCGTAAACTCTCGGTTTGGAATAGCTGCCACTCATCAAAATCGGAACTGTCACGTAGGCTAAAGCCACTCATAAAATCGGCTTTGTAAAGCGAAACAGCCTCAGTGAGGAGTGGAAGACAAACTGTATCGGCCTTGTCTTGGGCCGTCAGGCATAGCCCCACACAGTGGCGAAACTGAGAAACATCTGCCCATAGATTTTTCTCCTGACTTAGCCCGATAGTTTCGCGTTCGATATTGAGCCACGGACCTATATCCGCTTTGTTGAGCGTTACCAAAATCCGGCGTAAAGCCGAACGTGCTCGACGCTGATCTTGATCAGGCCACAACAAAGTAGCCAAGGTATTGCGGCTATGTGTTTTACCGCTTACAACAAGATAGGCAAGCAGCGCCGTGGCTTTCTGACGGCTGATTTTAACGGGGAGACCATCCAATTCTATTCGAGGGGGGCCAAAAAGAAACAAAGCCAATTGAGGCATAGATCTATCCTCTCTGGGCTAATTCTATCGTAAAAAAAACAAAAGAGCAATGAAACTTTTACGAAGTGCAACGGATGTTGCAACGTTTTTGCAACGCTTTTGGTACACATACTCTGTATAATAATACAGGTAAAGTAAACTTGTACCGGATAGCGTAGGCTCATGAAGAAGCGAATTCTTTATATCGAAGATAATCCTCAAAATAGATTACTTGTAAAACGCATTTTGCAGCGAGAAGGCTATGAAATGCTCGAAGCCGCTGATGGCGAAAAAGGCTGGGAGATGGCTTTACAGGAAATGCCCGATTTTATCTTCGTAGATCTCCTTTTGCCTGATATTGATGGCTTTGAACTGACTCGCAAAATTAAAAGCGCTCCCGAGCTAAGTCATATTCCTGTTGTAACGATAACTTCGTACGGTAATAAAGAAACAGAACGCATTGCTAAGGAAGCCGGAGTTGATGGATTTCTCCATAAACCGCCGGATAAACAGCTAATCCAGTCGATACTCAACCGATTTTTACGTGTAACCATTGCCTGAGATCCAGTTGCCTGGACTTCATATCACCAATTAGAAACGAAATAGACCAGAGGGCTGTAAACGTGATAAACACACAAATGAATCAACTCAACGTTAGAGTGAGAAGACCAAAAATTTCATACGATTTAGTTGCTGCCAATGAGTTTAATATTCAGCAGTTAACCGATATCTACAACCAGACTCGGGTGGATTATGTAGTGCCTATGCCTATGAGTCAGGCCAAGATGCGAGAGTATATTAAAGTATATGATGTCGATCTTACCCAATCGGTTGTTGCTATTTCCGGTGAAACGGCCTTTGGTTTAGGTTTTTTGGGGCGGCGTGGGGATTATACCTGGATTACGCGCTTAGGGATTACTCCTGATGGGCGAAAGAAAGGGGTTGGGCGCAGAATGATGGAAGGCTTGATCATGCGTTCGCGTAATCTAAAAGCCCAAGCCATAATTCTTGAAGTGATTAAGAATAATACCCCAGCCCGGCAGTTGTTTGACTCGTTAGGCTTTGAAACATTAAGAGAGTTACTTGTCATTCGCCGACCTCCCACCCAGTTAGAATCTCCGGCTGCGGGAGAGCACGTAGAGACGCTTGGATATCAAGACGCCTTAGAGATCGTTGAAACACGTACTGACTCACCATCCTGGGTAACAGCTAACCAATCATTATATAATGCGGGAAATTTATCAGGCTTAAAGGCTGAGCTACCGAACGGCGGGCGTGGGTGGTTAGTTTATCAGAACACCGTATTTCAATTAAGTCGGTTAGTAATTGAGACGCAACAAGGCGATCCTTTTAAGGTTGCGACCAGCCTACTGCACAACTTACATACGCTTCATCCGGCTCAAGATACGGTTGTTGAAAATCTCCCAGCCGATGACGTCCATTGGCAAGCCTTTAAAGCTATCGGGTATTTAACTTCATTCGTACGGATAGAAATGAAGCTCGATCTCAACGAAAACAGACCTGTTGACCAATCTGCTTTTGCCTTTCGATGGAGACCCTCATAATCATCATCTACTTAAAATGAGCCGTTTAGAGATAGATACGCCGGGTTGTTTTTCACAACCGGCTTTTTTTTTGTCTTTAATTTTACAGGATCAAATATGAAAAATAGGCATCTTCAACAACCCCCTTTTCAAAATAATTTCTCTACTGTCGGAAGTGGAGAAATTATATCTACCACGGATAATCATGCTATTTTGGTAAGCCTAATGGTTCCTGTGGTGATGGTTATTATGAATCTCACAATGTTTAACATTGCATTGCCAACTATTCGAGATTTATACCACATTCAGGCCGAAGTCGCAGCCTGGATGGTTACTGTCTATACTATACCATTTATGGTCTCAATGCCGCTCTACGGCCGGTTGGGCGATGAATTAGGCAAACGGCGACTGTTTTTTGTTGGAATTGCTATATTTATGATCGGAACAATTGTTGTCTTGACAGCAAACACGCTCTCACAATTAATGGTAGGGCGAGCTATACAAGGGGTTGGTTCATCGGGAGTTGTTCCGCTTTGTATGGCTATCATTTCTCAAATCTTTCCTCCTGCCGAACGGGGACGTGCTTTGGGAACGTGGAACTCAATTGGCCCGGTTACAGGTATTGTAGGGCCTTTCATCGCCGGATTGCTCATCGACTATTTAAGCTGGCGTACTATTTTTGGTCCAATTTTGGTGGCTGGATTGGCTGGCGCTGTTGTCGTTCAGGGTAAAGTTCCTCAGGAACAAAAAGTGGTTCATTTCCATGCTTTACGATCATTCGATTGGTTAGGTGTTGCGTTGTTGGGTTTGGGGGTAACGACAACTGTTTTTTATCTGTCGAGTCAGGTTATTACTGGAGTAGCCTCATTACAAGATTGGCGCTTGCTTATTCTAGCCATCGTTTTCTTTTGTGCATTTATCGTTTGGGAAAAGCGTCATAAAGATCCCTATATTGCCTTATCAATTTTTAGTAATACAACGTTCAGCCGGGCCTCAGTCTGTTCAGCAATACGCATGTTTGCTATGAGCAGCGTCGGCTTTTTAGTGCCCCTGTACCTGACAGATGTCTACAATTTAAGTGCTTCATTAACAGGTATTATCCTCATGCTCCATGCCGGAGCGTTGCTTGGCACTATGAGGCTTGGAGGACAATTGGCTGATCGATGGAGCAGTCGACGGCCCGTTTTAAGTGGGATGTCTGTTCAGATGGTGACAATGGTGCTTATGGCTGTACTTTCTGTCTCAACACCCGTTGGGTTAGTACTAATCGTTATTATTTTTCATGGTTTGGGTGCAGGTTTGTCGCTAGCTGCGTTGCACAGAGCTTCGATGAGTAAGATACCCCGTGAGCAGACTGGTACCGCAGCAGGCGTCTACAGTATGGTACGCTTTGGGGGTAATGTTCTTGGCCCAACTGTCGGAGGTGTTATTCTGCAACATGGATTAGATCAATCTCTATTGCCGATTGAAGCCTATCACATTGTTTTTTGGTGTATTTGTGGGGTAATGATTTGTGGCGTATTGATTGGGTGGAAATTGTATGAATAGGGATCTATTTTGATGTGCAAAAAAAGCTCTAAATCGTCAGTGAGAAATAGTCAAAATCTTGCAAAACCATTCATAGTCGTCGACGACTGCTCGATAAAGTAAATGGAAGTTTTGTTCATATGTGGACGAATAAGTTACTTCATTATATTCGGTAGGAAGGTGTGATATGTTTCTGCAGCTTCTTGGTAAGCTAGATTTATATTATCTATATATACCCAGGTATTATCAATAGCTGCTTGTCTATTAGGAGTACGGAACTCCAATGTGACGACTTGTCCGGCATAAGGTGTCAAGTCCAAGATACTTTGTTTCCATCCCATATCTTGTGGTGATGAAGGTAGGGGAGGACCGTGCCAGGTCTGCCATTCAGCCGTCCAAGGATAACCATCTTGTAACACCTCATGACCATTTAGATAAACTTCAAACGGATCCCACTCTTGGAAACCATACTCGGCTGAGCCAACTGACACATCATAACTTAATAAGCGATACATAAATGTCACTTGGGTCATGCCGTCTGGTTGCACATAAACCGGCTGGCTTAGCCAGACCTCACTAACCTCATGTTTTGAATTATCGGATGTGGTTGCACCTAGTCTTATCATCCGATTGTCCGCAAAGGGTGTAACTTTTATACTTCCTATCGTATCCTGCCCTACCACTGTTGCTGAGTAGACTAATGAAGTGCCTGTCGGGGTAACGACACTACCAATTGTCCAATTATCTAGGTTGCCAGTTTCAAAGCCGCCTCCGTTTAATGAATCACTTACATAATGAATCTTCCAATCTCCAGCTACAGAAAGTCCGGACACCGAAATAAGCCCTACGCCTCCCTGTTTGCTAGATTTGAGTATACGCGTAGTTACACCATTGCTTGTAGGTTGAATACCACTAATAGTTCCGTCTGAAACGGTAACCGCGAGAGGGCCAGCATTAGTAATAACATGTCCATAGGCATCTTGTACAGTAATAGTGAATTTTGTTTTGCTCAATCCGTCGGCCATAAGATAGGGGGTATCGGCCTTGATATAGGCTACTGAAGCTGGGCCAAGGTTAAATGATACCTGGCCCTTTGCTAATGTGCCATTTACATAAATTTGGGCAATACCAGGCGTAACTGACGATGTTAAAGTACGGGTTATAATTCCATTTACAGTGCTACCCGTTCCGCTTATAGTACCTAGAGATGTGGTAATTAGTGGCCAAGATCCATCGGGTAGTGGATCCCCTTGTGAGTCAAGTACCAAAATAGTCAACACTGATTGGCTACGGCCATCTGCAGGTAAGTTAGTAGAGCTCGCCGTAACTTGTGCTCTAGGCATGATTACAGGTTTATCTCCAGATGCTTCCCATCCATTTATAAAGACGTCAACTACACCATAGTAACTGTCTGAAACCAATGTACGGGTGAGTACACCATTTTTTGTGCCACCTGACCCCACAAGTGTGCCCAAATTGGTAACAACATTGAGCATTGTGCCATCAGCTACTAGGTTATCATAAGCATCTCGGGCAGTAATAGTTAGCTCAATAGCCTCTCCTCCCACTGCAACTGTAATAGGCTTGGCACTAACAACTGCTGTAATAGGAGAGTTAGGTATAACTGTAATGGTTTTTATAGGGCTAAAAACCCCCTCTTGCGAAGCCTGAATGCCGATATTACCGGCGGTTATACCAGTAAATATGCCACTACTTGACAAAGTTCCATTACCCGAACCGGGCCATTTTTTCCAATTGAAAACCCCTGTTCCAGTTTCGTTTTTGACTATATCATATCCAACAGCATTAAAAGTAACGGTGCTGCCAGCCATGACTTGTATTGGTGTGGAAGGAAAAATGTCAATGTGATCTAGGCTTCCGGAGGTGATTTCCACTGTATCTCCCGATACATTTAAATTACTTCCATCCGCATTAACGGTAAAGTGGACTGTTCCCACTATTGAACTAGGTGTCAGAGTTCGCGTGATCGTTCCACTCACAGTTGTACCGATATTCAGCGAAATACTACCTAAAGAGGGGGTTATTGTCGCTGTAGTGCCATTAGTCACTGGGTGCCCCCATGCATCCACTAAATCGATGGTGAGAATAGACTCTTGATCACTCCCAGCTTCTATAGTGGAGGGATTAGCGGAGATAGTAGCTAATTCTGCCAGACCAGGTATCAATTCCAACATGTCTCCCGTATTAATTAAGGGTATGTCATCATAAGTTACCTTTAGCCCTGCTGATCCTACAGATGTGTCTGCAGTAAAAGTGGTTGTGAAAATTCCTGTTGATGCAGTTATATTGTCTGGTGGTACGGTACCACGTTCTACGGTTAACACCGCTGTTTTAGAAGTGTCGACTGTAAAGCCATAGTTATCTTTTATGGTTACTGTGATTAGAGATGTGCTGATACCGTCGGCCTGAACTTGAGATGGAGTGGCTGTAATTGAGGCATACTTTGGCATACCTGGAACAAATTCTACTGTATCTCCAAGTACAGAAAGCAAACCATTTGGCCCTTCCACTGTAAAAGTAGCCGTGCCTAGGTCTACAGGTGATTGTAGGCTTCGTATCACATGACCATCCACTGTGTTTCCATTGCCACTAAGAGTCCCCAGGCTAGTCGTAACCGTTACAGGAGTAGCATCAGCAACCAGATTAAAATATTTGTCGTATATTGTTACTATAATAGAAGAAGTGCTTTCTCCATCACCAGGAAGGATATCAGGTACAGCCCCCACGATAGCAAGTGAGGGTGTTCCAGGCGTAAATGTAACAGACGTAGTGCCGCTTAAGGTTAGAGATCTGTTTGCTCCCTCAACTGCAATAGAATGAATACCTGCTTGAGTACTGGACGACAATATTCCCGTAACCATCCCGTTTGATATCGTGCCTCTACTGATTACAGGAGGATAAGATTGAACAGTAAATGTCAGAGGTGTCCCATCGGGTATTGGGTTGTTAAAGGAATCAACTATTTTGGTCAGGGTGATAGCATATGTGCTGAGACCGTCAGCAGGCACTCTCGTAGGATTTATAGCAATGTTTGCTGCAGCTGGCGGACCTGTTACTACACTGACTGACAGTAGGGTACTGGTGGTTACGCCACCAATAGTCCACAATTGATTTGTACCAACTTGCATTGGCATAAATCTTATGCTACGAGTATGCGGATCGAGACTTGTCAACGTACCATAACCTGGACTGCCAGATGGAGCGCTCTGCTGCCAGTTGTAGTTCACTGGCATCCAAGGATCGACTGGATTGCCATAGCTATCGCGGCTACTTACTGTTACAGCAAGAGGACTACCAGCTGCAATTGTCAGTGGTTCGCTGGGATCTAATGTAACTGTAACCGGCGTGTCAGGCAAAAAGATCACCGAATCTGAAGCTGGATCTGTTGTCAACAAACCAGCAACACTTTCGAAAGTCAGGGTTTGTGTTCCGGCAGTAGTAGACGATAGATCAGCTGATATAACACCTGTACTATTGATAGTGGTTTTGTTAATTGTTGAACTGCTGCTGTCTAACGTTCCTGCTGTTGTAGTTAAAGTAATCGAGGTTGGGGGCACAATGTTACCGAATTCATCAGTTATAGTAATAACTAGAGTAGTGGTGTTACCTACTGTTAGCGAGATAGGATTGGCTACTACATGAGCTATCGCCGCTGCAGCGGGATTAATGGTAACAAGTGTATCGCCGGTAGCGGAAATTCCCTGACTGCCAATTATAGTCTCTCCCGCTGTAGGCCCTGGAATTAAAGTTTGAGTTACTAGGCCGTCAGTAGTTTTGGCATCACCTATGAATGTGCCATATATTGGGGTCAGAGTTGGTGTAATAATTGTACTATCAACGACAGAGTGTCCCCAAGCATCACGTACATCATATACAATAGGTGTTCCGTCGCCACCTGCGATAAGTGTAGATGTAACTACTGTAATTGTCGTCGAAAAGGGAGGGCCAGGAACTAATGTAACTGAGGGTCCCGAGGCCACAAAGCCATTAACACTGATCTTGGCGTCTCCTAAATCCAAACCAGCCTTTAATGTTCGAGTTACTATACCATTGACATCGGTAGATGTGTCATTAGATAAAATAGTTCCAAGTGTACTTGTTACAATCGGTGTTGCTCCACCTGCAACTTTGTTACCAAATATATCCCGTAGTTGAAGTGCCAGAGTTTTTGTGCTGATACCATTGGCTATAATTTGGGAAGGTGTACCTGTAATTAATTCAGCGGCGGCAGGGACTCCAGGAGTAAATGTGACAACATTGTTGCCACTTAAAGCTATTTCTCCATCATTGCTAAATGCAGTAATCGCATATGTTCCGGCTTGAGTAGTAGGGCTAATAATACCTTGAGCTTGTCCTCCACTTACAACTGTGGTGATTATGCGAGCCACTGGTTGAGACTGTACATTCATTGTAATTACGGTTCCATCAGTTGATTCGTTGTTGTAATCGTCAACCAAATCACGAAAAGTTAACGTAACGGGGTTTGTTGTATCAACTGGAATAGAATCGGGGGTAACAGTAATATCAGCCGAAGCAGGAAAACCAGGTATGACAATGATATTAGTTGTATTGTCGTAAAATGCACCTTCTTCATCTGCCGAAACCACGAGTTGTACGCCTGTACCAGCTATAGTACCTGTAAAAGATGTTTGTTGTCCAAAAACAGTATCTATTTGCCCACAGCCTGCTCCACAGATTAGGTCCCAACTGTAATTGATTCCAGAAGGGATAGGTGCGTTGTCAACATCATAACCCTGCGCAATAAACTGGGTAGATTGCCCTGCTGGTAATGACAGCATACCCGTTGGAGTAACTGCAACATAATCCAGCGGACCAACCTCAAAATTGACTTTATCACCAAGTACTGTCAAGGGAAGCCCAAGATATTTAATATTGAAGATGGCTGTACCTATTTCTAATGGTGCGGTAAGAGTTCGGATAAGTGTACCCTCTACATTAGTACTACCTGATCCACTTAACTTTCCCAGCGAAGTTTGAATTGTAGCATTGTAGCCAGATCCTACAGGATTATTGAAAATATCAAGAAGACTAATAGTAAGGATTGACTGATCTGTCCCGTTAGCGGGCAGCGAGGTAGGTGAGGCCGAGACAACAGCCTTGGCCGGAGTACCTGGTGTAAAAGTAATGGCTGTGTCACCCGTGAGCGTGATAAGATTAGTAATGCTAATCATCGCAGTTCCTGCTTGGGTAGACTGAATAGTACGGGAGGCTGTACTACCAGAGTCAGTTACAGCTGATCCTTGAATTGTTCCAATAGAGCTTATTACCGTAAGTGGTACACCATATCCAACCGGGTTACCGAAAGCATCCGTTACGTAAATAGATAGTGTAGAAATATCCGTACCATTAGCGGGAACGCTTAAAGGTGTGGCTGTAATTGTGGCCACTTTTGGAGTTCCAACGCCCACTTCAACATAACTAACCCCAGCTTTACCCCCAGAACTGGCTTTTATCCGAACTAATCCAGCTGTCGTTCCTGTAAATTGGCCATTGTTAGAATTAATTGTGCCATTACCTCCAAAATTATCTTTACTCCAAACAAAGCTGAGACCCGTAATTTCGTTGTGGTAAACATCATGTCCTACTGCGCTAAAAACGAATGGCGATCCAGCCGAGATGTTGACTGGTGACCCGGTAGTCCCATAAGGGGTGACATGGATGTGATGTAAATCACCAGGTACAATGCTGATAGTATCACCTGTAGCTAGAATACCAGCAACATAAATATTTGGCTGACCGCTCTGAGTAGACTTAAGAGTACAAGTGAGCTCACCCAGAGCATTAGTACTACTGCAGTTGCTTACTACACCCAATGAAGTAGTTACAGACAAATTTTGTTCAGAAATAGGATGTCCGACGCTATCGGTAACGGTAATGGCAACGGTAACGTTTTGTCCCGCCTGAACAGTTGTTGGACTAGCTACTAATATAACTGAGGCAGGAGGTCCGGTAATAAAATCAACCGTTGTATTGGTAACAGTAGTTAAACCACTAATAGTAATTATGGCTGCACCACGAGTAGTGGAGGATTGTAAAACGCGCGTAGTTATACCCGTAGCATCAGTAGGAGCATTTCCACTTAATGATCCTAATGTGGTCAAAAAATTTGGTGCCACCCCCGAAACAGGATTGCCGTATCGATCAGTTAATAGGGCCGTTACCTGTGAGGTCGACACACCATTAGCTACAATTTCAGTAGGGGCAACACTAAGTGTAGCTTGAACAGCTTTATCAGGTAAAAATGTAATAGAATTATTAGCAATAGTAAGATTGCCGTTATAGCTAGAAACATCGATAACGTCTGTTCCAGCTATAGTAGAAAAAAGAGTACGTTGTATTTGTCCATAGTCATCGGAAACACCAGTAGATGAAGATGTGATACTTCCTAACGAATTAGAAAGAGTAATTGGTATGTTGGGCAAAATGTGGCCAACACTATCACGTACAGTAAGCACAAGGTCTACAGAAGTACCTACTGTCACAGGAGAAGTAGGAGAAAAAATCAGATCAACATTACTGGGGGGGCCTGCAATAAATTCAATATTTTCGGTAGCCGGAGAAGCTAACCCAACTACAGTTACTGTAATAGGTACATTTCCTAATACAGTACTACTACGAAGAGTATTAAACGCTACACCATCAGTAGTGGTATCCGTAGCTGGATCAAGTAAGGTTCCTTCATGTGCAGCAAATGCAACTTCAGCAGGTGTGCTAACTAAATTGTCATAAGCATCACGCACAGTCGCTGTCAGATTTGTTGTACTTAAGCCATCTGCAAACAATATAGTAGGATTAGCATCTAATGAGACTTTAGCTGGGGGACCAGGTACAAAATTGATTCCTGTATCTGTAGATAAGCCCGCAGCAAATGCCTGTACATTAGCTAAACTAGTTTTTGTAATGGCAGTTAACGTTACCTGAACACGACCATTAGTAGGGATGTTGGTATATGTATTTCCGCCGCCACTTAGTATTCCCGCACTAGTGGTAATTGTAACTGGAGTTGGTGTGTCTATTAAGTTTAAGTTTTCATCACGGATCAGTAATGTCAATGTACTGGTATTGACACCATTGGCAACTATAGCTTTAGGATTGGCTGCTAGTTGAATTTGAGTGGGCGGACCAGGTGCTAAATATACATGCTGGCTGCTATTGACCAATGACCCAACAGTAGCAGTCAGAGTAGCTGTTCCGGCCACGGTACCAGCCAAGGTAGTAGTAGATTGCCCGTTATTAGTATTTACTACAACCGTTGACCCAATATTATTGAGCGTACCCAGACTAGTAGTAAAAGTAACTGGTGTTTGGGTTACAAGGTTACCATACTGATCTGTAACGGTAGCAGTAATGGTTGCAAATTGTCCTTCAACTGTACGTACAGAGTCAGGAGAAGCCGCTACTACTAAGGAGGCTGGCAAGCCTGCATTGACTATTACACTACCTAAGCCTTGAACACTATCTGCTGTAGCAGTAAGGTTAATAGTACCAGCCACAGTTCCAGCGGATAATATCTGAACTATTTGTCCATCAGAAGTTGTATCATTGATAGTAGTTCCGGGAGATTGTCCATTAATAGTGCCTTTATCAAAGTCTAGAGAAACAATAGTGCCATCCTCAACAGGATTGCCGTATATATCGGTTACTAATATTGTTAAGTTAGATGACTCGTTTACGACGATTGAATTGGGGATGGAATTAACAGATATAATGCCAGGAATATTAGGCTTAATTACGGTTGTTACAGGTGTTCCAGACACGATCGTCTTACCGGAAGTAGCCGTATAATCAGAATTTGTTACATTACCAGCTTGAGTAACAACTGCGATAAAAGACACCTCAACAGAATCGACAGGAGGTACAGACAATCCAGACCATCGTATAGAATTGTTGGCAAATGTACCATCTCCCGGATTAAAAATAGTCATATTTTCTGGAATTGGGTCGCTAATATCTACTTTGATTTCTAAAGAACTAGTGTTAAGGACCCGAATCGTGTATGTAATTGGTTCTCCTGCTTTTACCTCAGATGGAGCTAACTTAATAATAGAAAAAGCACTACTTTGAGCTTTAATAGGGCTTACAATAACCCACAGAATAGTACATAAAAATAGACCCACTAATATAAAGGGCATACTTGTTTTGACAAAGAGATCTAAATGATAGTATCTATGAGGTGGAAAATCACGAGCCGGAAAAATAATGCCGAACATAAAATTCTCACTTAAGTGGTGTTGGTGATGCCGTAGGTGAAGGGATAGATGTTGAAGTTGGTGTTAATGTGCCGACCGGTGGTTCAGTTGCTGTAGGAGTACTAGAGACAGCAGTCTCAGTTGGCGTATATGTTGGTGTAGGCGTGGAGGTGGCTGGTAAAGTGTATGTTGGAGCAGGCGTATAGGTTGGATAAGTAGTAGCGGTGGGATAGGGAGTATACGTAGGAGCTGTGGTTGGAGTAGATGTTGGGGAAGGTGTTTTTGTCGCAGTAGTAGTACTCGTTGGAGATGGAGTATCTGTAGGTTCAGATGTTGAAGTTGGTAAAGGAGTTGACGTTGGTAAGAGTTCTGGTGTAAATGTAGGGGTAGGCAGCGCCGGAGGAGTAGATGTATTTAACCCAATAGCAGCTGGCATTGCACCGCTAATAGCACTAGGTGTTTGTGCAAAAGCAGAGTTCGATGCTGGGATAAGCAAGGCCTGCCCTACCTCAATAATATTTGGATCTGTTACCCCATTCAGTTGGGCTAAAGAAAAATAGTCACTAAGTCCAAAGCGCTTGGCAATCTCGGCCAACGTATCGCCCGGTTGAACTACATAAATAGTAGGTGTAACGGTAGCAGTGACAGCAGGTGTGGAAGTTGACCAAAGCGCAGGTGTGGTTAAAGTAACGTTCTGAGTAGATGTTATAGCAGCCGTAACTGTTGCCTCAATCGCTGGAGACACAGTTTCAGTAATTATTGGTGTTTCTAAAATGGGCGTATCCGGCGTCTTCTCAGATGTTTCGTCTGTTACAGTCACAATAGTCTCGCCAACCTCATTCACTAATTGATCAGTTGTGTCTGTCGTTTCTATAACTATCCTGCAACCTGTATTAACAACTAGTAATAGGAGAATAAATAAAAAAACTCCTAAGGTCTTTTTTGTATGAAGATATATGTTTCGCCAGTACAAGGTCTCAAACCACCTTTTATAAAAATTTTTCTTGTTAAGTTGAAATTTTCACGATGAAGTTATCAAATCTTTGATTTAAGGATTGTTTTGGATTAAGATAATATCAAAGTTAAAGTTTAGAGTTTGCACAGTTCGTAAAACAATTTGTGCTACAAAACTTCTATATTTGTGTAACCTGTATAACTCCTACTTTAAATCGGCTTAGTTACTGAAGTTTATTCTTGAGACTCTGATTTCAGTAGCTGATTTAATGAAGGTAACAGCATTTCATAAAGCTGAGTTGATGTCTTATCAGCCGCTCGTAAATTCTCTTGTTTTATAGCCTCGTACAGTTCACCACGTAAAATACGGATCTCAGCAGGTGCTTGGATACCAATTTTTATTTTATCCCCATCTACAGCTAAAATAGTGACAGTAATATTGTCGCCAATTACCACACTTTCATTAATTTTTCGTCCCAAAACTAGCATTTTAAATTCTCCTTATCCCTTCACTGAGGGTTGTGCAACGGATTTACCAGTTACGAAGTGACGAGGATTATAATTTGAGTCAGATAGCACAATCTGTCGCCCAAGACCGGTTTGCCAATTAATAACTATGGGACCTAATAGATTAGCTGTAACGTTAAAAGGTTCTGCTTGAACAGATAAGATACAGTAGATGTCAATGTGAGAGCGGTTGGACTGTATAGTGTTTAGCTCCCCTGAATTATCTAACGCCCGAGCATCAGCCTTATCTAGTCTGATTTCATAATCAGCAACAATGTATTTCGGATCAATAACAATTAGCGAGATTCTACCGTTATCTGCAGCTTGCAAAAGATGGAAAGGTTTGCCAGTGGGGCGGGTAATAAAGAAAAAACTTTGCCACTCTGCTAAGCCGATTAAACCTTCAGGAAAATAAATACTCAATCGTTCTTCATCAAAAACTTCTGTTGTCTGTGGTTGATTTGTCATAAAATTAATTACCTCTGCCTATAAACTCTATGATGACTTTATCATACTAGGTTGCCTTTTTGTATAAATTTAAAGCTAACGTTAAGTAAATAAAACGTAAACTCATTTGCTAAGAGATAATTCGGTAATTTCAGGACAAAGTTTTAAGGGCCAGGCCCCGAGTTCTGGAACCGGCCAGTTCAGGCCGTTGATAACCATGAGCAATAAGAGCGACGGCCAACATAGAGCAATAAACGAGAGCGGTATGTTGGTAGGCCGCGACCAGACCGAGCCAATGAGCACTTTGCAAGCCGAAATAGCATTTGCCCCAAGCAAAGTGGCGTTCAATGATGGCCTGCGGGCGCAGATGAAAGCGCCATTGGTCAATAAAGAACAGGGTGGCTAGAAACCGTTTGCCTTTGTGGCGCAGGTTGTAATCAATGACAAAGCTGGCGTTCAAGACCGAACGAATAAACCACATAATCGGGGTGGTGAAGTAACCGGCATCGGCACGGACCAAAGTAATGGAAAAACCAAAACAGGCGACCGCTAGCGATAACAAAGTAATAACAAAGAGTGAGGCTTGACGATTGGCCGGCGTGACCAAAAACATAATCGGCAGCTGATCCCAACGACACAGCAAGGTGTGGACTTTGTAACCCCAGACCGAGCCTTTCCAGGGTTTAGGAAAGCTCCAGTTGGCGTCAAGGTCTATTCGAAACCAAGCTTGCAGGGTGGTACTATCCATAATGACATTGGTGCCTTTGATCATCCCCAGATAGACCAGTTGACCAACAAAGCCGACGAACAGGAACCAGAAAGGCATGATGCCGATAACCCGCCGTCGTTCCCAATATTGACCGATGCTGATGATCTGACCGGCCGGAAAGCCCGCTACCTGGGCCGCACCCGGTTGAGCCCGAAAATAGTCTATCACTTCTTCATACCCCATTTGCCAGGCCATCTGTATCATACTCCCATCGGTATAGATCGGTTTGGGTCCCCGTCGGCCCTTTGCTTCAGGCAACCGGGCTGGCCAGCGGCCACTCACGGCCAAGGTCCATTGGGCTAGCAGGGGGGCCGAGGTTACCACCAGAAATTCTTCAGGACTGACCCACAACCGTTTACTCAGCTTGGCCGGGAGTTGGCTTATTTCACCTTGCGGAACCTTGATGGCTTGCTTTAGTTCCACGACCTTTTGGTCTATTTTCAAAAGTGCGCTATTGTTCATGCTTGAGACCCCTTGAGCAATTTTGTGTTCGCACACTTATTTTACTCGCTTTTGGAGGTCTCCACATATCCTTTTTAATTACCGAATCATCTCGCTAATATAAAAAGAATGGCGAGTGAATAAATAGAACATAATGGCTTTAATTACCATTTGCCTATTCGTTCATTCGCCTATTAATACAATATAGAACATGGATAATTTTTTATTATGTTAGAAAATCTAAGTTCTATTACCTCACATAGTCGAGTAATGATGTTCTCAAGATTTTACCATTGATTGCTAGGGCAGTTTGATACACAAATTGTTGTTGACTTAATTGGCTGGCTACTTCAGCCAAATCTGTATCTTCAGCCTTTGATAAAAGCTCTCTCATACCGATTTCCGAGTCTTCCATTCGCGCGGCAGTAGCTTCTAAACGACGAACTTTAGTACCAGTAGCGGCTTGAACATCAAGCACGTTATCAAGCTGATCTTCTAGATCTGTAGCAACTGAGGCAACATCGCCAGTAACAAATGGACTAGCCTGTAGAGTGTCGCGTAGATTAATAAGCGTATCAAAAACGTCTGCGAATAAGGCATTGCCAGGTGTGTTAACAACCATATCTGTTCCTGGCTCAACTTCACGTATGATTTGTCCATTGTCGCCATTATAAGTGGTAGAGGTAATGGGTCCTGTGGTGGGGTTTTGAGTAAAAGGTTGAGTGTCTACCTGAAATCCAGCAAACAAGTAATGATCACCGTGACGTGTATTACCAATGGCTATAGCCTGCTCTATAATGCCTTCAACTTCGGTTGCTAGGGCCCGTCGCTCATCCGCCCCTATCGTATCGCTAGCTCCCTTTAAAGCTAGCGTACGTGTTCGGGTCAACAAATCAGATATGTCTCCCAATGCCTTGTCAGTAGCATTGAGCCAATCCTGGCTCATCGCGATATTGTTACGGGCTGTTTCGCTAGCCTTAATACGACTACGAAAACCTAGTGATTGCTCTACAGCAAATGGGTCATCCTCAGGGCGGTTTACTTTTTTCGAGGTTGCAGCCTGTTCTTGAAGTGTTTTCACCCGTCGCAAATTATTCTGCATACCATTGAGAGCGGATTGGTTAAGTAATTGTTGAGTAACTCGCATAATTTATTCCTGGTTTAGCGTCCTACCAATCCCATGCCGTTAATAACCTTGTCTAGCATTTCATCAACTACGGTCATAACACGAGCAGCAGCCTGATAAGTACGTTGATATTGAAGCAAGTGGACTGTTTCTTCATCAAGTGAAACCCCAGCTATTTCCTCTTGTCGGTTTTCTAGATGTTGGACTAGTAATTCCTGATTCGTAAACATTACATTGGCTTGTTGAGCTTCTTGTCCTAGTTTAGCCATGTTAGCTCGATAATGATCAACTATGGTAGTTGTACCACCATTAAGAAGAGAAGCGTTTTCTAATCGAGAAATTTCTAGAGCAATCGACCCGTCACCGGGAACGCCATTTGCAGAAGCTGAAGCCGCAATGCTATTATGATCTGCTTTAATATCATTGCTCATATCGATATCTCTGGCCCCAGTCCCAGTAAAAAAATCCCAACCTGTGGAACCATCCAATCCATAGTTCGTTTGATGTAAGTTATTAACGGAACTAATTAATGCATTAGCCATATCATCTAGAAATGTCATATTATCAGGCAAAATTAGGTCGCGGGTTATTAGCGTGCCCCCAAGCTTTCCGCCTAGCCGGTCAGGTGCGAGGGATGAAAGCCCGCCTTCTAAAGGGATACCAGCTACTTGAACTACAGCACCAGTGTCTTCCCAGACAATACGATTTAAAGTACCGTTGCCAGCATCTGGCTCTACAGCCAATGTAGAAGCTATGTGGTCCATAACCAGTAATTTGCCGCCTAAGCTGACCATTACCGAACCGTTTTCTCCTTCACTAGCATCGATATTGATGTATCCAGCAAGTTCTTTGAGGAGTTGATCTCGCTCGTCACGTAGATCATTCGGTTGCTGACCCAAACCTTGAACGTCACGAATAGTAGAATTAAGATCAGCTATACGACTCGCTAAATCGTTAACACTGTCAACTTGTATCGCTACCTTATCATCCAATTCAGCTTGAAAGTCTTTAAGCTGTCTATAAGTATCACGTAAAGTAGCAGTCAAATCGGCTGCAGACTCAGCTACGATGCCACGCGTAGCTGCGCTGTCGGGAGTTGTAGCTAAATTGTGCCAAGCTGACCAAAAGGAACTGAGACGAGTATTGATACCTGTATCAGAAGGCTCATTAAAAGAAACCTCTATCTGTTGCAGTGCATCTTGGCGCACTTCCCAACCTGCTTTGCGTAATGACTCGTTACGAATTTGGCTATCCAGAAATGCTGAGCGAAAACGCTGCATCTTTTCTACATTCACCCCAGTTCCTACTTGTCCAAAGTTGTTATAGTGATTTCTAGATGGAACACTGTAGGGTGTGCCAGTAACCAAAGTTGCTTGCTGACGAGAGTAACCCGGTGTAGAAGCATTAGCCACATTATGACTACTTGTTTGAATAGATTTTTGCATAGCATGCAAAGTGGTTAGAGCGGTATTTAGACTGCTGAAAGTTGAGAGCATTTTAGAATCTCCACTGTTTTTTACTTGCTTGAGATGTACGGGTAACGGGTTTCGAGGTAGACATTCCTAGCAATCCGTTGCTCAACATTGTGATCTGTTATAAATCAGGCTTTCCAATTCAAAACATTACCAGCACATTGAACTGCAACCTGATTACGACCTTTGGATGTATACTGCCCATCACTAGACGAGGTCGCTGAACTAATGTAGTCGAAGGTTGTATTAACGCGAGCCAAGCCAGCTTCAAGAAGTTTACGATTACCGTTATACAAAAATAGTAACTGTTCTAGTAGATTTGCAAATTCTTGACGTATATCATTTAATCCTTGTTTAACTTCTTGCCGTAATGACAAACTTGTATTATCAAGTTGGGCGATAATGTCTGACAAAGAAGCAGTATGGGGTAACTCTAACTGGACAGCAAGGCTTGCCGTAATTTTTGCACGGGTATCATCCCAGTGAGCAATGCTTTCTGCAACCCTCTCTTTGGTATGAATAGTTTCTGTTAGTCGAGATATATCTTCATTTTCTAGAGCAACACGCTCCTGATGAGCTAGTTCGATCAGTTGGTGGTAGGCTTGGAGTTGCTCAGATAGCACACTATATAATTCTTCTATACTATTTGTGGGTGTTGTCATCTTTGTTTCACTTCATGAAGGGGAGAAGATTTTTAGCTAGTGATGCCACATCTACCTGATAAGTTCCGGCTTCTAGTTGTTGCTTAATAGCGTTTACTATATCGGGGCGAACATCCGGTGCATCTTTAACTGCCTGAATACCACGTTGCAAAACTAAAGCATTATTTGAAAGCTTTACTTCAGCTGAAGTGCTGCTAACGCGATTAGCATCGTCGGAAATGCCCAACTGACTTTTGCTAACCTGATTAACACTATTTGTATAACCAGTTGACAGATTAGATTGAATTTTATCAATCATTGTTTGTCCTCTCTAGCATTGACCTGTGCGAGTAATTTTCTAATAAGATTATCGACAAATCTCCAAAAGCCTTTAGGGGTAACCGCATCATTTTAATATATTCATCCAGATATCTATCGTAATTGGTTAGCTATGCTTAGCATCTCGTCAGATGTTTCCATAGCTCTTGCAATTAAAGAATAAGCTCTTTGAGCTCCTATAAGATCTACTACTTCGTTACTCAATTCTACGTTTGAGGCTTCAAGCGCATAACTTACAACTTGACCATACCCTTCAGTACCAGGTTGGGCCAACTGGGCTTCACCAGAAGCATCTGTGGGCTTAAATAGATTTTCTCCAATTTTTTCTAACCCGGAATTGTTAGCAAAGCGGGCTAATTCAATGGTAGCAATAGTTTCCGGCTCTGTTTCCCCTCGATGACGAACCATAACCGTGCCATCGGTATTGATAAGCGTTTGCTCAGTATCAGGTGGTAAGGTTATATTGGGTACCAAGAAATAACCATTGATATTAGTTAGTTGCCCCTCACCATCTAGTCGAAACGAGCCATCTCGAGTATACGCGGTAGAACCATCAGGCATTTGTACTAGAAAAAAACCATCGCCCTCAATTGCCATATCCCACTCGTTTTCACTTTGTTGAATTAACCCCTGGTTAAAAATACGCTGATTATCAACCAGCACAGAACCGGCAGCCTGCCCCGAGATACGGCCACTACCTTCGGGGGGCGCTTCTAGCCGGTCGCTAAGCAACTCATGAAATTCAGCTCGACTACGCTTATAACCAGTGGTATTAATGTTTGCAAAATTATTAGCCACTGCATCAACATTCAATTGCTGAGAACGTAATCCGGCACGGGCAACATGTAATAAGCTTGTTAGTGAAATAGAAGGCATTAAACTCTCCCTAGTTCATTAGCTGCTTGATCATTAATTTGATCTTGAAATTGTACAAACCGTTGGCTAGCTTGATAAGCTCGCAAAACACTCATCATCTCTGTAATTGCTTGGGCCGAGTCAAGATTAGATTCTTCAAGGTAGCCTTGATAAATCTGAATATCCTGAAGTTGCATGAGTTCTGGCTCCGCATCCCGGGCTGCGAAAGTCGTTTGGCTATCTTTGATTATGTTGTCATTATCAGCAAACTGAGCTAAAGTAAGTTGATCAATTTGTGTGTCGTTTACAAATATTTGTCCTTGTGGAGTAACCGTAAGTGCTCCTTGGGGCAAATTGATAGGTCCATTTTCACCTAACACATAATAGCCATTAGCCGTAATTAAACGACCGTCCACATCGCGATGAAAGCGACCATCTCGGGTATAGCGCACTCCATCTTCAGTTTGTATACGAAAGAATCCCTCTTCAGCGATGGCAAAGTCAAGGGGGTTATCCGTAAGCTTAAGGGGGCCACTGCTAAAATCAGTTTTTAAGTCTGCCAAAGAAACCCCTGTGCCGGCACGCCCAACTTCTGACCTGGTTCGACCTCCTCTTACTTCCGTTAATAAAAGTGAAGGAAAATCTTCTAAAGTCGCTCGGTCAGCTTTGTAACCAATAGTTCTTACGTTAGATAAATTATGGACAATTGTCTCATGCCGCCGTAGGCCTGTTAGCATTCCCGCTGCCGATGTATATAATCCACGAATCATCAAACACCTCTTTTTATTTATGGTTTTTTAGTAAGAATTCCAATTCCCAAACCTAGCAATCCCAAAACGATCAAAATGCTACTAAGGATTCTAATACCAAAGCCTGTATTACCTGTAACAGGCAAAGTAGCCGGTGATCCCGGTGTCGGAGTAATACCGGGGGGCAACGTAGGTGTCGGCGTTCCACTAACAATTAATAATTCTGGGTTTGGAAAAAATCCTGCTAACGATTGCCGATTATTAGCTTGTGGATCGGGGTCAGGATCTTCTTCTACAGTAATCACAAGAAACCGGTAATCAATTTCGGGTAATTGTTCAAACTCTGCAAAATAATCAACTTGAGCTTCGGTATTAGCATTAAACTTGCCGAGGCTTATCATTTCCTCATCCTCGCCACCAATCAACCAGGCTTCGTAAAGTTCACCATTTAACTGAGGTAGACCCTCTGCTGTGATTTCCACCCAGGCTTCACCAATGCTTACCAAAGCTGTACCAGTGGCTTCTGTAGAACCATAATTTGAGATTTCTGGCAAATAATTAAGGAATATTTTAATCGGCGCGCCATTAGCTGAAATTGATACTGGTACTACGGTAGTACAAATAATGATAGTAAGACCTACAACAAAAAGTTTTATTAATTTAGACATTTTATACCTCCTTTTTATAAGGAGATTTTAATATAAATTTAGTGGCTTATCAAAGAAGATGACTCCATTGTTAACAATAGTCTAATGGCTTCTTGCTCTAAGCCTGTTTTAGCAGCGATAGTTGGTCTATCTAACCCCTGTTCGGCGAGACTCAAAACATTTTGGTATCGATTTGTACCAAGTAGGATACTGGTCTGCGACGTTAGTTGTGTAGGTAAATTGACTGAATGAGGCTCCAAGCCGGGTTCTGGTTTGCTAGCTGGCATCTCAATACAATCATCGGTCCAATCTGAAAAATAGCTTAGGGCAATTTTTGTTCGTTCAACAATGTCAGCTTGATAATTTTGCTTCTTCAAATAGTTGAGATAGCTATCTGTTTTTGTAGATTCTATTCGACTGTGTGGAAGCTTATGCCAGTCATCTCCATGCCACCATATTAAAAACCGGCGTGTATAAACTGTAACCCAAGTTACGGTATAATCACTACAGCCAGAGTTGTTTAAATCATATTTGAAGAGATTTAATGCTTGAGCAAGAGTACGAGGAAAAACCTTTGTCATTTCAGTTTTGTCAGCGCCATTAACTTTAGTGTGTTTATTCTGATAGTGTACCTCATCAGAGTAACTTATATCTTCTGCCCCTTCAATTAAGGATCGAAGTTTTGTAGCAGCAGCTTCAGATTGGGCTAAAAGTTGCTGAAGATTATCACTTTGAGCAGATAAATCATGATGGACTGCATTGTTCGCTGCCTGTAGTTCTGTCAATAGTTCTGTTAAATTGTTAGCCATTTCAGAGAGTTCTTCTTTTGTCTTACGATCTGCGGTTTCGTTTGAATTAACAAAAGTAGCTGATGATGACTTTTTTGCTAACTTGCGCATTGACCAATAAAGATATGCTGTTGCTATCAGAAAGATAACTTCAAGAAATTGTGGCATGAACTGAAACATTGGATTTTTTCCTATTATAAATTACAGTTGGAGGGTCTGTTTTACTATTCATTTTACCACGTAGTAATAGTACAGCTCTTGTATGTAGTTGGCTTACTCGCGATTCTGAGATACCCAGCACTTCACCTATTTCTTTCATTGTCAACTCATCATTGTAATAAAGGGAAATCATTAGCCGTTCTCTTTCTGGCAGAGAAAGGATGGCTTCAGCTAATTGAGCTTTTAGCTCTTTATCATCCAAATGTTGGGTTGGTGTAGGTAATTTTGTACTCTCCAACGATTCGTATAGATCAGCATATTCACCGTCAGAAAAAGCGAAAGGTTGATCGAGAGAAACAACCGTGCAGTTTGTGTCGCGTAACCATTGATGATACTGATTTATTTCTATTTCTAATTGGTTAGCTACTTCTTCATCTGTAGGAAGTCGTCCTAGCATCTGACAGAGCACAGAAATAGCTTTTTCGATCTTCTTGCTTTTCTGATGGATCGAACGGGGTAACCAATCTAGACGACGTAAAGTGTCAATAATTTGGCCTCGAATACGCGACATAGCGAATGTTTCAAATTTGAAGCCGCGTTCTGGATCAAATCTATCTACTGCCTCCATTAAACCTACGGTGCCGTATCCAATTAAGTCTTCTTGTTGCAAACTAGGTGGTAGTCCAAGGGCCAAACGTCCCACTACATATTTAACAAGAGGCGCATAGTGTATAATAAGCTCTTCACGAGCTTGACGATTTCCGTTCTTCGTAAAATCTCTCCAGAGTTTGGTCGAGTTATCCATACGTTTATTCTTCCTGTGTAGTTTTTAATATCTAAAACAAACCGGAATCATACTTCTTCTACGGCCTCGTGGTTACTATTATTGTCATCTGTTGACTGCTCCTTATCTGTGAGCTGTGTCTCGTTCTCTGATGGCGTATCCTTCGAAGATTGGTCACCCCCATCTTTGGTGTTTTCTTCTTCTAAGGGCATATCCCAAACTAAGGAGGTCACCCATCCTAAAAAAGAGAAAGTCATAAAAGCTATGCTACTACGCATCAATGCTGTTAGAGGCCCTGTTCCTATTATTAAGCTAAGAGCTAGAACACTTAGACAGATAATTACAGCGAATTTGAGGGTAAGGTTGAAAACCCAGTCCGATTGATAATTCGTCATCCTTTAATTCCTTAGACAATAGCTATAGACATGATCTTTAAGGATAGCATTTGTCGTAAAAATTTTCCTACACTGTTAACCGTTTTTCCTCCCGGACTGCCAGCCCACAACTGCTCACCGAGATGGTTAATAGCTCTAGCCGCTGGTGAATAAGGTCGACTTTGAAGTAATGGAGATTGCATTTTGACAGCGTCTCTAACGCTTTTGTCGCTGGGAATTACACCTAGTACTTCTACTTGTCGACCCAAGAATTGGTGAGCGACCGTAGCTAATTTATGACCTGTTGCTTCACCTTCATTGCGGTGCTGGACATTGTTAATGACTAATTTTGTGGAAACTGGCATCTGATATCCAGATACCACTTTCATTAGGGCATAGGCATCGGTAATTGAGGTGGGTTCTGGTGTAGTGACGACCAGCATCTCTCCTGCGGCGAGGATAAACTGTATTACGCTCTGACCTACACCAGCACCGGTATCGATCAGTAAAAGATCGACTGCACCGTCAAGAACCAAAAGCGCTTGTAAGAGCATTTGGCGTTGGATTTCGGGCAAATCGGCCAGATCAGGTAGACCGGAGGCGCCTGGAATTATCTGCAACCCAAAAGGCCCTTCAACGATAATTTCTGAAAGTGTTTTTTGTCCGGTAACAACGTGCTGAAGATGATAGCGAGGATGAAGTCCTAATACTACATCTACATTAGCAGTACCCAAATCAGCATCTAGTAAAGCAACCCGTAATCCCCGACGGGCTAGAGATAATCCTAGATTAACGGCTACGTTTGTTTTTCCAACGCCGCCTTTACCGCTTACCACTGCAAGAACTCGGCTGCGAAACGGCTGAATATTCGAGTAATTTTTATTAACTATTAACGAGTTGGTGTTGTAATTCATGATTTTTGCTCCAGCTAAAGTGCGGAGGTGTTAGGTTAGCAATTGGCGATTTGTTTTCTATATGGCGTATGTTAGATTTAAGTAATAGATTGATCAGATGTTCGTGAGGAGACATCTCGATATCTTCTGGGATACATTGACCATTGGTTATATAGTTAATAGGTAAGCCTGTTTGGCAAGCCAAGCTAAATGCAGCTCCGAGGGAAACAGTTTCATCAACTTTAGTAAAAATAAGGCCGCTTGGTGACATTATGTTGAATATTTCAACAGCTTTTTGCATATCTTCATTTTTAGCATTAGCGCTTAAGGTTAAATGAACAAATTTGTCAGGAATTGCGGCCAAATACTTAGCTAAAGCTGCTATATGTTCATCGGAGTTGGGGCTACGGCCGGGAGTATCAATTAAAATCAAATCGTGATCTGAACGGTTTTGTTCGACCTGTAAGGCAAGCTGTTGAGGAGTATAAGCTACTTCTATAGGTATTCCTAACACCTCGGCAAATGTTGTAATTTGAAATATAGCTCCTATCCGAAATGTGTCGGTAGTGATAAGCTTAATACGAAAAGACTTAGCGAGCGATGCCGCCAATTTAGCTAGAGTTGTTGTTTTTCCTACCCCGGTTGGACCAACAATAAAGAATACTTGTGCCTGGCTAGAGGGCAGGGATGGTACGGTTGATAGTGGTAATCGACGGCCCAACTGCCACCGTAGATGTTCATTTAGAATTGTAGGGTTGTCTATGGCCCAATGGCTTAATTCATCGGCGACAGTATTGATAATCTGTCTGGCTAAAGGGACTGAAACTCCTTCATCGAGCAAGCGTCGATACCAATTGTCTAAATTAGCTCCATAATCTATTTTTTCAGGTGAGGTGTTAGATTTGTTTACTTGAGCAAGTTTTGTTTTTAGTACGCATAATTCTTGCTGCATAGTTTGAATAGTATTGTCTATCGCTGGCATTGGTTGAGGAAAATCTCTTAGATCATTATCAACTGCAGCCATTACTTGCAATCGTGGGCGCCGTAGTAACCCAAAAATGCCGGAACGTACCTTTTCAGTATGTAAAATAACAGCATCTGGCCCTAAGTCGGCGCGAATTAGAGGTAGAGCTTCTGACATGTCATTAACAAGGTATTTTTTAAGGCGCATTAAGATTCACCTATATGACCATCAGCCTGTAATTTGACTAAGCCTTCGGCACGAACCTCCAGCCCAGGCGCAATTTCACTGTAAGAAAGAACAGTAAGGTTAGGTAGTGCTCGTTCAGTAAGCCGTTTGAAGGCCAGTCTTATAGTAGCTGAACATAGCACAATGGGTAAGTATCCTAAAGATGCTAGTTGTTCCATATATTTGGCCGTCACTTCTAATATTTGCTGAGCAAGACGAGGATCAAGATTGAATGTAAATCCTTGGCTTAAATCTCCAAGAGCATCACCTAGTATTTTTTCTACGTGGGGACCGAGGGTGATAACATGGATGTTTCCGTCAGCACTACGGTATTGGTTGGAAATGGCACGAGACAGAACACGCCTAGTAGACTCGCTAAGCAAATCAGGATCCTTGACACCGTTGTGAGCTAGAGTACTAATGGTTTCCAATATTGTTACCAGGTCTCTAATTGAAACGCGTTCCCGAAGTAAATTCTTAAGAACCTCTTGCACTTCGCCTAATGCTAGATTATTGGGTACCAAGTCGTCAATTAAAGCTGGATAATCTTTCTTTAAGTTATCGAGCAAATTGCGGGTATCTTGTCGTGTTAAAATTTCAGGTGCATAAGCTTTTATGACTTCGGTTAAATGCGTAGCCATCACTGAGGCTGGATCTACTACTGTATACCCTATAGTTTCTGCTCGCTCTTTATAGGTCCCATCAATCCAAATAGCTGGTAGGCCGAAAGCTGGTTCGGTGGTAGGAATACCTGGTAAATTTTCGACGGAAGGAAAAGTTGCCATTGCTAAATATTGCCCGGGCATTAATCTCCCGCTGGCTATTTCTGCCCCTCTAAGTTTGATAGAGTAGACGTTAGGCTGGAGTTCAAGGTTGTCTCTAATACGAATTTTTGGTAGGATAAATCCCATTTCTAAAGCAATTTGACGGCGTATCATAGTAATACGATTTAATAAGCTGGCATTTGATCCTGAGTCGACTAATGATATGAGACCATAACCGATTTCAACTTCTAAGGTATCAACTTGAAGTAATTCGGTAGTAGACTCTGCCTCAGGTAACTGTGTGGTAGAAGGGGCTGTGTCTTCGGCACTGTCACGAACTTTAGCCTGTTGTTCTTGCTGAATGAGGTAAGCTACTACCCCACTAATCAACCCCATAATAATGAAGGGGACTTTTGGTAATCCCGGAACTAGGGAAAAGCCTAGTAATAGACCTCCTACAACCATTAAAGCGCGAGGTTTGCCAATAATTTGATGAATTACGTCACTGCCCATACTTTCGTCAGACGCGGTACGGGTAACGATAATGCCAGTTGCTGTACTAATGAGTAATGCTGGAATTTGGGAAACTAGGCCATCACCTACAGTAAGTAAAGTGAATGTCTGTAAGGCTTCTAGTAACGAAAGATTAAGTTGTGCTATGCCGACAATAAATCCACCTAGGATATTTACAGCCACAATAATTAGACCGGCTATTGCATCGCCCTTTACAAATTTACTGGCTCCGTCCATAGCTCCATAAAAATCAGCCTCTTGTTCCACTTCTTTCCGTCGAGTTCGAGCTTCGTCTTCAGTAATCAAGCCAGAATTCAAGTCGGCATCGATACTCATTTGTTTTCCGGGCATTGCATCTAAAGTAAAGCGAGCACCCACCTCAGCTACGCGCCCTGCTCCGTTAGTAATAACGATAAACTGAATTATCATTAAGATTAAAAATACAACTATACCGACTATATAATTACCACCTATCACGAAGTTCCCAAAAGCATTAATTACATTGCCTGCATAACCCTCTAGGAGAATTAAGCGGGTGCTAGAAATATTTAGCCCCAGTCGGAAGAGCGTAAGAATGAGCAGAAGTGATGGGAAAGCTGAAAAATCTAGCGGTTTCTCTATATATAGAGAAACCAGCATGATAGTTACCGCCATGGCAATGTTTAATGCCAACAAAACGTCTAGCATCATTGGCGGTAGAGGAATAATCATCATTGCCACAATGCCAATGACGGCAATAGCTAAAATTATATCGCTATTATTGAGTAAGCGGCGTAAGCTAGTAGATGTCAATGTATTCGCTGTCATAACCTTTATCCAATTGTTCGATATTGCTTAGTAGACGATTTTAAGCGATAAATAAAGGCTAAAACCTCTGCTACAGCCTGGTAAAGCTCTGCTGGTATTTCTTGGCCAATTTCGACTGTGCGAAATAGGGCTCTGGCTAGAGGTTTATTTTCTATCTGTGGTATCTGATGCTGGCGAGCTTTTTCTTTGATTTTTTCAGCAATTAATCGTTGACCCTTTGCGACTACCTTTGGTATTTGCATTTCTCCACGTTTGTAGCGCAGGGCCACGGCAATGTGTGTAGGATTAGTAATTACCACATCAGCTTCTGGAATTGCGGCCATCATTCGATTCATAGCTAACTCACGCTGACGAGCACGGATGCGGCTTTTTAGTTGAGGATTTTCCTGTTGTTTCGCTTCATCTCGCACTTCCTGTTTTGTCATTTTTAGACTTTTTTCATGCTCCCAGCGTTGGTATAGATAATCAACAGCAGCGATAGCTATCATAATGATAGATACACGTAGCCCCATGGTTATACCCATCTGAGATAATTTACTGACCCCCATAGCCAGGCTCATTTGTCCCGTAGTTGCGATAGATAAATAGTTGTTTTTCAATGTTAGGTAGACTACTAATCCAATGATGAATATCTTTAATAGAGATTTGAGTAAATCTACAAGTCCACGTAGAGCAAATAAGCGTTTGAAGCCGGTTAAAGGATTAACGCGATTGAAATCGGGTACTATTGCCTTTTGGCTAAACATAAGGCCTACTTGCCCAACATTAACAACTATACCAACCAGCATCAAAATGAGTATGAATGGAGCAATGGCCCATACCATCAGTTCTCCTATGACATAGCCAGCGTTTTGTAGGGTGCCGAATGTAAAATCATTAGTGGAAATACCAGTAAAACTTCGCTGCATCAATACGCTCAAAACCTGGTAGATGTGCAGACCACCTATGCTTAATAGTCCAAAAGCTGTAAGTAAAATTGTGGCTGAGTTTATTTCGGGGCTTTTGGCAACCTGACCCTTTTTGCGAGCCTCTCTCCGTCGTTGCGGGGTAGGGGCTTCGGTACGTTCTCCTGCCATTAATTGGCACCGATTGCTAATATATGATGAGTTATTTCTGAAAACAGGTGCTTAATCATGGGAGTAGTTAATATTAAAGTAAAGGCTAGAGTTATTAAGCCCAGTCCAATTTTTAGAGGTAATCCTAAGAAAAATACCTGAACTTGCGGTACAGCACGTGCTATTAGCCCTAACCCTAAATCTGCTAACAGCAATGTCCCCATTATTGGCAGAGCAATACGGGTAGCGCTGTTAAAAATTTCACCAGTTAGTATGATTAATTTATCTATCGTTATTTGGTTTATAACAAAGCTGCCTATCGGCGCTATTTGGAATGTACGAGCCAGCGCTTGGATAAACATGTGGTGTCCGTTTATAGTTAGAAATAAAGCAATTGCTAACAGTGTGTAGAATTGTTCTAGAGACGACGTAGGAGTGTTAGTAAAAGGATCAAATAGGTTTGCTGTGCGAAAGCCGATTTGTAGACTCATCATACTAGCGGCTATACTTATAGTAGTAAACATCAGTCCGGTTACAAAACCTATCAATACACCAATTAAGATCTCTTGCGCCACTGTTAGCACAAACTCAAAAGTCGTGGTAGGCAAAGCCATTGCTTCATTAACCTCTGATATCTCTAATGAGGGTAGAAATATCAGCGATAATAATCCGGCTAAACTAATCTTAGTCAAAGTAGGAATACTTTTACTGTTGAAAATAGGAGCAGACATAAACACTGCTAATATTCGAATAAATATGAAAAATAGATTAAAGAGATGAAGTGTTGAATACATATAAGTATTTTTCAATTAATTACACCACAGTTATATCATAGCGTATGGTCAGTGTCAGTAAAGTTGATATTAAGGGAACATAAACAATGCGTAAAGACCCTAAAGCTCTGTCAAGAGATTGTCGAAACTATCTAGAGACAAAATAGATCTTTGGCAGTCAAATTGTTATCCTACAAGTAAACTAGCCAGTCTCAAGAGGATGCGCTATGCTCTCATTATCTACAAATGCTCTGCAGCCAGGTATGGTTTTAGCTAAAACTATTTTTGATGAACAAGGTAAAGTGCTTCTTAGACAGGGTGTTGAACTGACAAATGAGTATATTTCCAACCTTAAACGACGTGGTTTCTCAAAGGTCTATATAAATGATAACAGTACCTCAGACATCGTAATTGAAGATATACTCTCGGAAGAGATTAGACGCAGTGCTCAAAATGCTTTGGCTCGAGTTTTTGATTTTGTCCATCAGGTTTCGATAGACACGCGGAGTAGCGATACTAATAAGACTATAGCTGCTATTAAAAGCAATACTGTTAGTAGTGTCTTGCGTAGTAATGAAGGGTTTAAACAGCTAGAAGAAGTGGTTACTTCTATTCTTGATGAACTTACTGATATTGAAATGCTTACTGGTATGAGTCAAATTCAAGGTCATGATGATGCTGTTTTTAACCACTCAATTGAAGTGACCGTAGCTGCTTTGATGATAGGTAAACGACTTCACTTAAATCGTGAAGATTTAAGGAGACTAGGTGCTGGCTGTATATTGCACGATATTGGCAAAATTTTTGTGACGCCTAGAAGCGGTGGCGGTGAACCGCTTTTATTGGAACAAAAGAAGAATCTTCGCGAACATCCCCGTTTAGGTTATGAATTACTCCGCACTCGTAACCCAAATGCGGTGATGACTAACCATGTGGCCTTGGAGCATCACGAACGTCAAGATGGGTTAGGCTATCCTCGTGGTCTACGTGGCCACAACACAATCGAACGTCCTCGCTCTGCCACCAAAAATATTCTTCTTATTGCTGAAATTGCTGCTGTGGCTGATACATATGATATACTTAGTACCAACCGGCTCGGTGGACGACCTTTGACCCCTAGACAAGTGGCTGATACATTACATCGATTATCAGGCACTGTTCTCAACCGAGAAATTGTACAACTCTTTCTAACTATGTTGCCTATTCTACCCACTGGTATGAATATTGTTGTTTGTAGTGGGCGCTATGTCGATTATAAAGGTGTGGTTGTGAAAGCAAATCGAGAACAACAAAATAAACCCCTAATTCGATTACTTTCCAACCCTCAAGGTAACAGCATTGTTCCGATAGATATTGATCTGACCCAGGAATCCAGCATTACTGTGGAGGCGATATTACGTTAGTGAGCCATCAACAACTAGGCGCTGAATCTTCTTTATATATTTGTAGTGCATGCAAAAAGCCTATTCCTTTTGCTGTAAACTTTTGCCCAAGCTGCGGTTACCAACAGAACTCCGGTACAGCTCCTCTATGGCTAGGAGAGCGTCGTCTGGTAACTGTTTTATTTGCAGACTTGGCCTCTTTTACTGCCGCTAGTGAAGATGCTGATCCAGAAGATGTTATTGAAATGCTCAATCATGTTTTTAGCCGGCTTATGAAGGAGTGTGATCGTGAAGGTGGCTATTTAGATAAAACTGTAGGGGATCAACTCATGGTGTTATTTGGCGCACCTCGTGCTCATGAGGATGATGCAGTGAGAGCCGTGCAAGCTGCACTAAATATGCAGAAAGCAATGGAAGAACTAGGGTCGGTTATGCTGGAAAAGGTAGGGACAGCTTGCAAGCTTAATATTGGAATTAATACTGGGGCGGTGGTTTGGGGGCGAGTGGGACCACCAGGGCGTGCTGCTGCTACTGTGATTGGTGACGCGATCAATTTAGCTTCTAGGCTGCAATCGTTTGCGAAAAATGGTCAGATTGCGGTTTCCGATGCGGTTTACTTTCAAACTCGCCGTTTTTTCGAGTATGAGATCTTAGATCCAATTCAAGTTAAAGGTAAGCGAAAGCCGGTTCCTGTATATGTTCCGCTTGGTCCACATCAAAGCGTTCGTACTCGGCAGCAAGCAACCGAAATAAAAACGCCGCTTAGTGAACGAGACCAAGAAATGGAAGCGCTTGATGTTCATTGGTCTCGGGCTCTTGCAGGCCAGCCACAGTCTGTGATGATCCAGGGTGAAGCTGGTATGGGTAAAACCCGGCTGCTTAGCCAATTTGTAGATGAGCTTAGTACTTATGCAGTTGATAAACAACCTCTAGTACTACAAGTACATAGCGAAGCAGCCTCTATTGGTAACTATTCGCCTTTGGTTGGACTCCTTAGTCAATTATTCAACTTGACTGCTAACGATACCGAATTGGGACGTCGGCGTAAGGTAGAAGATCGTGCTAAAATTTTAGGTATTACAAGCCATAATTTTTTACCGTTAATAGGCTATCTTTTAGGTTGGTATCGAGATGATAATCGATTAGCCAGAACTGCTCAAGAGTTAGATTATTTGCGGGAGTCGGCTATAGATGCGGCTATCGGCCTATTTTTTAGACAGTCCACTCGTCGCCCTGTGTTACTCATTGTTGATGATCTGCAGTGGGCCAATACCACTACAAGTGATTGGTTCAAACGTTTGGCTGCCATCAAACGTGCTACGGAAAGTAAATCTGCAAACTACCAACTGATGGTCGTTATAGCTTCTCGTCCCCAATTAGAAACAGGGCCACCACCAGCAGACTCTATTATACAACTCAATCCTCTAAGTGAGATGGCACGGCGTGATTTGATCAAACAGTTGCTCTCTGGGCGTGATCTACCTCCCTCTATCGTTGATCGACTCAGCCGGGAGTCAGGTGGAAACCCTTTTTATATTGAGGAAGCAACTCGAGGTTTAGTTCAATCAAAGCAACTTGTTAGACAAGCTGGTGCATGGAAGCTAACCCGACCTGTTGACCAAATTTATATACCTCACAGTGTAGAAGGGTTAATTACGGCTCATTTAGATGCACTTGACCCTGTAAATCGCATGGTCTTGCAGTATGCTTCTGTTATTGGCTTACAATTTGGGTTTGGTTTACTCTCAGCCATTACACCGGTGGACAATATAGAGGCTGCCTTAACTAATTTGGAACGACGTGGCTTAATTCAAACTATTAGCGAAGACTCTATAACAGGGGAGAGGCGTACTTTCAGTTTTACTCAAGTAGTTGTGCGTGAAGTAGCCTATCGCAGTTTGCTACGCAAAACACGTCGCGAACTGCATGAGCAAATCGCACGTTTAACAGAAGTTGAGACTCCAACTGAAGAGGATGATGTAGAAACTCTGGCACATCACTATACCGCCGGAGGGAATAGTGAAAAATCAATTTCTTACAACTGGTTAGCTGGGCGACGGGCGTTAGACTCAAATGATTATGAAGAGGCTTATCAACACCTTACTTTAGCCTGGAATGAGTTAAGTAGTTCCCCCGATCCTGATCCTGAAACTTACCGCAATCTAGCCCATGCTTTGGGAGATGCTAGTACATTTACAGGTAACTATGCTCGAGCGGTTGACTGCTATAGCGTTATTCAGGAAATTGATGGCAATAATCCCGAAGAAATAGTTACACTCCAATATAAAATAGCCCGTGTTTATTTTTACCAAGATAACGTCGAGGCAGCTATTGAAGGCTATCAGCATGCTTTAGAGCTTGCTGCAAATAATCCTCGGCTATCGGCTCAAATTGAGGCTGAACTTCGTCTCCTGAATGATGCCGTATAATGGTGAACATTATTTAAAGATAAATTAAAAATTGAAATATCTAATCGGATAGCGATTTGAGTCTAGGGCTATGGAAACCAAATTATTTCCACAGCCTCTTTTTTGCTGTTTAGAGTATCACCATCACATTACTACGGCGTAATCGTCAGAGTAGGCGTCAACAGAGGGGGAATAATGGGAGAATTAGGCTGGGCTGTAGCCGATGCAGACTCAGTTGCGGTGGGACGGGGTGATGGCGTAGTTGTGACTGTGTTTGTTTGACGCGGAGTAGCGGTAGCTGGGTTTGTCGCGGTAGAGCGGGGTGTAGAGGAAGAAGTACGCGTAACAGATGGAGAGAGTGTTGGACTTTGGCGCGGAGTTCGGGTGATGGTGATGGCTGGGGTAGCGGTGCTGACCGCCGTATTGTCGATGGTGGCAGTAGGCGACACCGTGACGGTTAGTGATGGCGTAGCGGTTAGTGGCAGCGTCGCAGTTATCACCACAGGTTCATTAATAGACCAACGTGGATGAGTAACTTGTCCATCGGTAGTGATTTGTCGAGGTAAACCCCCCTGACGACTGGTAATAAAGAGATTACCGTTGTAGGTGAATAACAAATTTTCATTATCCGGTGACCAAGCCAGTTCTGGTATTTGAACCCCGATCTCTTCGTTAAAAGGAAATATCTGACGGCGGTCGCTTCCGTCGCGATCAACGGTCATAATACGGTAGCGGCTGTTAACCGACTGGAGCGGCGTTAGGGCTTCTCCATAGGCAATGCCTGCGCCCCCCCACATCGGGTTCGACCACATACCAACTCGTTCGGCTACTTTGGCAGAAATCGTACCGTCGATGCTTAGCAACCACAAATCAAAAACCTGACTTTCTTCTGCGGACTCCGAAGCCGCAGGGGGGCCATGTACGGTAGCGGCAAGAAACTGCCCATCCGTCGACCAACTGATACCAGGTACCCAAACCCAATCGCTGAATGTATCCAGCGGTGAAAAATCGAGCAGAGGCGTAATTCGATCGTTGGGTTCATTAACTTCAGTTTCAAGATCGATTACCCCAATTTGGTCGGCCCTGGCGTATGCCATTTTGCTTCCGTCCGGCGACCAAACAAATGTAGTTCCCCACCACGGATACAATCCCTGCGTGTTAGCCGGCAAAATTTCGATCGGTTCAGGTCGAGAGGTATCATCACGCTCATCTTCTGTTACGCTAAAGTCCGGCGGAACCAGTAGCCATAGATCATTATTGGCCCGCCAGCCGGGTGGATTAGGCGTGCGTTCGGCTGTACTGTAGGCTATGCGAGCGTCAGTTAGAACCGGCGACCATTCAGCGTGCAGTATACCTTGCACGCCCAGAGTAATCGGTTTTTCGCCTACAATAGTGGTTGAAGCTAGCCACAACTCATTAAGCGGCAGTTCGATCTCGTTAGTGAGAGCTGTCGTGTAGAGTAACCGTCGTCCGTCAGGCGATAGACTAAAGACGCGACCGTCTAAATCACTGTCAGTAGTGAGCGCACGGCGACTGTTACTGCTGTTGCGCACTAGCCAGGCATTATCGTTCGACATATAAGCAATAGTACCGTCGATTGGCACCGGCGGCAGGCTGTCTTGCGGCCCAACCACCAAAATCTCCGGTATCGGTGGCTCAACCACGGTTCGAGCTATCTCCATTCGGCTAATCTCCTCACCATCTTCATACACTACCCGAATGGAGATTTCCTCTCTCCCATTGACGCCCAACTGGGCCAATCGCGTTTCCCCTTTTGGTAGCGCCTCGTTGACCACGGTTTGCTGTTCGAACGGAACAATCTCTTGCTCGATCTCTATGTCTTCCGTTACCCGCACCACTACAATCGTGGTATCAGACTTGATGTTGGCATACAAATCGGGCGATACGCGATCGAGCGCCCCCAATTCAACCTTAGCCTGCTCCAATACCTCGCGCACCGTAGAGGCTTCTGTTGACACTTGCTCGGTTGAACCATCGACTTCAATTGTGACCTGTTTGGGCTGAGATTGACAGGCGTTTGCCAGCAGCAGGGCCAGTCCTAAAAGAAAAAACCAACCTTTTTGGGTAAAAGCAGCATTCGATAAATTCATTAGGCCTTAAGATATCCCCCGTGCCCCCACGCCACCAAGTCGCGGCGCGTAAGTTTTTCTCCGGCAGCTAAACGCGGCAAAGCCATGTCGATGACGTTATAACTGGGGCTGCGGGCGCAACCGGGCGCACCGACAATCGGTATATCATCATAATAAGCCAACAAAAACAGATTGCCGGGTTCAACAGGCACACCGTGGTGGATGATGTCTCCCCCGGCTGCCTTAATAGCACGGGGTGTGATATCGTCCCTATCCATAATCGACGTTTCCCCAGCAATGAGTATCATCTGGGCTTCGCTGTTTAGAGCCGCAGTAATCGCTGCGCAAATAGCCTGCTCGTCTTCAGCTACGTAGGGACCTTCGGTTAGTTCTGTTCCAAATTCTTTCAAACGCTCTCGTAGCGAGCCGGTAAAGCTGCCGGTTACTTTATCCCGTGCCGCTTCACTGCCGGTGGTTATCAACAATGCTCTTTGCACCGTAAACGGTTCAACCTTAATCACAGGCTGGCGACTACTTAAAAAAGCTTCGACCGCTTCTAGTTCGGTCCGAGGGACACTGTAAGGAATGATTTTGATAGTACCCACCACCTTTTTTGGTTGTACCGGTGTCTGGTTTAAGGCTGTCGCCAAGGTGATAGATGGTCGGTCATTAAATGTTAACAGTGCCTCGACATCGACCTTCAAGATACCGGCCCGTTCAGCAATTAAATTGATGCGCCCTGTGGTCGCGTTTGATAAGCCCAAGCCGTGACCCTGCATTAACGCACCCAATCGTCGCGCCGCGTCATCTTCGTGAATATCCTCTTCATCGAATATTGCTACGTATACTTCTGCTAAGCCCAATGCCTGAAGAGTAGCGCATGCTTCTTTGGTTATCTTCGTTCCTTTGCGCAGCACCCGCCGGCCATCTGGCCCAATCTGATTATGAACAAGTATGTGACCGTGTGCCTCTGTAGGGGATACCTTCACAACTTTCATTGTAGCGACCTCATTCCCTTTACTGACATAAAACAAAAATGATTGTAGCGATTTGATGGTATTTGATCAAACTGAATATAACGGCACAAATGTCAGTTTTATGGCGTGTATTTGTCATCCTTTTAAGGGGATAAAGCCACATTTCTGTCACGTATAGTTGCTTGCTTTATCGTACAATGAGCTTAATAAGCGTTTACAGTCGTTTGCAGTACCGTTAATAATGAGGTTTTTCTGAAGAGGAGGTAATTGTGAGTACGACGAAATTTGATATTGATAAGTTCCCAAGCGATACAATTTATGTGAAGCAAGAAACGACGTTCTCATCAGAACCGCCACCTCCTCCTAAACCGGGAGTTGGGGGTTGTATAAGTCTGTTCCTCATGTTTTGGTTCATTTTAGGCTCGTGCTGGATTTATTCAGAATTTATGGATAGTGTCGCCCTGGCCTGGTAGAGAAAATAAAGTGTAGCTACTATTAAGAAGCAAGTATCGTGAGAAGATACTTGCTTCTTGTACTTTTTATAGCAAAATCAGGAGAGACAGCACATATTTGTTTAGGTGTTGATACCTGGAACGGTGCTTTATCACTCCAGTAGACGTTTTCTGCTAATATTATCCTCCTTTAACCTCGGTTTCGACACGGTAAGGATTACGGAGTATGATGAGATACACCGGTATCTTTACACGATGTATGCAGGCCTAAAAGATCCTCCGGTAGTACTATACTATCCCACCTAAAATTGACGAAATGATGGATTTCTGTTAAACACTTTCTCTTTACGAGGTAAACCTGAGCGTGACCACAACCACAACATCCACGGCAATAGATGATGCTGTGCAGAAAGTAGCGAGCCACAAAGAGAGCTGGGCAACGCTGTCTGTAACGGAGCGCATCGCTATTTTGATCGAGATAGAGCGTGATATGCAGACAGTGGCTGACCGTTGGGTGCTGACCAGCACACGCGCTAAAGGGCTTTCGCCTCGGTCGTTTGGCGAAGGAGAAGAGTGGTTGGCCGTCGCTACCATTTATCGGCAGGTACGCCTCCTCCGCCAGTCCCTCATGGATATTCGCCGGAGTGGTCGCCCTCAAGTGCCGGGACCAATTACCACGCGGTCGGATGGGCAGGTCGTGGCCCGGGTCTTTCCCCAAACTTTAATCGATAGGTTGATGCTGCCTGGCGTTAGCGGCGATGTTTGGCTGGAGTCGGGGGTGACCCAAACTGACCTCATGCGTGATCAAGCCTCATTTTATCAACAGCAAAATCGGCAGGGTAAGGTGGTATTGGTGTTAGGCGCCGGCAATAATTCGTCGCTGATTCCCGGCGACTTTTTATACAAATTATTTGTCGAGGGCTACGTTGTGGTGCTGAAGCCGAACCCGGTCAATGATTACCTGGGACCGCTAATCGAACAGGGCTTTCGGGCCTTGATTAAGCGTGGATTTCTTGCCCTTGTGCATGGCGGAGCTGAGGTGGGCGACCAGCTTTGCCATCATCCGGCTATCGACGCTATTCATATGACGGGTTCTCGAAAGACCTACGAGTCGATTGTTTTTGGTGAGGGTCAAGCGGCAGATGATCGAAAAAGCCAGGGTAGCCCCCGGCTGCATAAACCCATAACGGCTGAGTTAGGCAATATCTCGCCGCTTATCATTGTACCGGGGCCGTGGCGTGCAGCGGACATCAATATTCAGGCTCGCCGGATTGCTTCCTGGTTTGTCTTTAACAGCGCCTTTGGTTGCCTGACGCCTAGAGTACTCATCCAGTGGCATGGTTGGGATAAACGGGTAGCGCTTACCCAGGCTATTGGTCGCGTATTAGCTCAAACCCCAACACGTCGGGCCTACTATCCGGGCGCGACAGATTTGTATGAAACATTTCTTGCTGTTCATCCCGAAGCTCAGCCGTATGGCAACGCTCCGGAAGGTCATTTGCCTTGGACGATTATACCCGATGTCGATCCTGATAATCGCCAAGATATCTGTTTTCGCCAAGAGCCATTTTGCAGCCTGATGGCAGAAACAGCCATCGAGGCCAACAGCATCGAGCAATTTGTTGATCGAGCCGTGGAATTTGCTAATGAGACGCTGTGGGGAACGCTTATTGCTACGCTGGTGGTGCATCCCGTTTCGATGCGTGATCCGACGATTGCAGCGGCGGTTGAGCGAGCGGTGGACAAATTGCGCTATGGCTCGGTCGTTGTCAATCAAGCGCCGGGCTTTGCCTATTTTCTCATGGCGACGCCCTGGGGCGGCTATCCGGGCCACGATTCGTCAGATATTCAATCGGGCTGTGGAATAGTCAACAATGTGTTGATGTTGCCCCATCCACACAAAGCAGTCGTGCGCGGAAATTTTAACCCATGGCCCGATCCGTTTGTGGTAACGTTTCAACACGGGTACTCATTTTTTAAGAAATTTGCAGAGGTTCAAGCATCGCCGTCATTGGTAAAACTGCCGTCTCTGTTGGCGACGACGCTGCGCGGATAATTCGGCAGTGCTACGAGCGTCCCAAAAGCGCTGACACTTCACGCCGCAACCGATCGAGATCATAGCCACGCGGGTCTGATTTGCGACCAGGCGGGATAGCGATATCGAGATGCCCCATAATGTCGTTAGTACTAATATTGTATTTGTCGAGCAGATAAGCACACAGGGCGAGGTTGGCCTGATGCTGCGCTTCCGGGTAGGGATCGCGACCATCGTTAAGATTGACTAACTCTATGCCGAGCGCATAATCGTTGCAGCCGTCTCGCCCTTTCCAAATACTGCGACCGGCGTGCCAGGCACGGTGTATATCTTGAACGTGCTGTACAATCTCACCATCTTTGCCAATAGAGTAGTGGGCGCTAACCTGGGCGCTGGGGTTGTTAAACCAGCTAATGACGCCGCTTAACGAACTGTTGGCCGTAGAATGAATAACCACCGCCGTAATATCATCAGGACGGCGGCGATTGTTAAAGTTAGGTGAACCCACCCAGCGGATTGACGGTTTTGCCGGTTTACCGCCCGGTATCGGAGTCGGCAGAGGTGCTGGCGTCGGTGGCGTGGGCGTCGGTGGTGTGGGCGTCGGTGGCGTGGGCGTCGGAATGGGCGGTGGTGGTGTGGGCGTCGGAATGGGTGAGGGTGTTGGGCTAGTCGTTAGAGCCGGAATAACCAGGACCTGACCAATCCAGATACGGCTTGGGTTAGAAATGTTGTTGGCCCGGGCAATAATAGGATATTTACGGGCATCGTTGTAAAATTTGGCAGCGATACGCCCCAAGGTGTCACCCCGCTGGACCGTGTAGGTGGTTAAGGTCCCGCCTTTTGCTCCATCGGCATACTGCACCAAAAATTCTGCAACAATCTGCCCTAACGATTTTCCCTCTCCCGTGGCGCGCTGCGCGGCGGTTTGGTAGGTAGTATTATCGAGATTAACTTGTACCTCAAAACTTGTCATCGTGGTCTCCTCAGGGAACGTAGAGAATGCGCCCGCAAGTAGGGCAGGTCAAAATCTCGGTGCCGGAGCGTGCGCGGCGAAGATGATTACTGGGCATGGCGATTCCGCATCCTTGGCACAGATCGCCTTTAACGGCTACCACAGCCCGTCCGGCCTTTTTAGGACGCATCTGCTCGTAAAGCTTGAGATCGCTTTCGCTAATGGGTTGGGCCAAAATCGGGCGGCGACTTTTTAGCTCGGCCAGCCTACGGTTGAGTGCATCCTGTTCTTGCAGGAGTTCTTCCTGACCTGCGGACCACTGGCTGGTGATGCTCGATAGCCGGGTTTGTGCCGTTTCAACGGCTTCTTCCGACTCTTCAACCACCATCATCGCTTCCAGCAAATTCTCTTCCAGATCAGCCTGGCGGCGTTTTAATGAACTGACTTCATCTTGCAGGTTAGACGCTTCTTTAGCGCTCGACATTTTGCCGCTGTACAGCTTTTTTTCCTGGTTGGAAGTCTTTGTCGCCAGGCTTTTAAGCTCTAGATCGAGATCTTGCATAACAGTTTGCGCCCTTCGTAATTCTTGGCTGGTGATTTCCATACGGGTTTTGGCCTGTTTAAGATCGTCACTTTCTCCCAACTGGGCCGCTAGCTGGGCCAACTCTTGTCGGGTTTGATCGATCTCGCTATCAATTGTCTGTAATTGGTAGAGTTGCAGCGTCCGGCTCAAGAGCAACCTCTTTCGGGGGATTAAGAACGAGAATTAAATAACCATTGTCTGTCCGTCTGCTTCCCGTTGTGAAAAGAGAAGTAACGTATTTCCAATCCTATAATATTTACGAGTACGCAGTTGGAAGAAAACAGACCCTAAAGGTTTATAAACCGACTTTAGGACAACCTATAAGGTCGATTGACCCAGAATTTTGTTTGAAAGGTGACTTTGGAAACCTTTAGGGTCTTGAATTGCGTAACTCATAGTATTGCCAACCTTAAAACATTATATCACTCTTATGGAAAGTGGTAAAGCCCGTTGGTAACAATCGTCTGCCTGGGTGACATTAAAAATTGTTGTCTTCTTCTGGCTTGGGGTGCTATAATCGTGTGCTGTACGCATCGTAGAGAGAAAGGGTTAGGGTACAGTCATTTGTCGAAACGTGAATTGGTTGTCGCTACCGGTCAGTTTCCGGTGAGCAAAGATATTGGCGGAAACCTATCTTACATCGTAACGCTTATGCGCAAGGCTAAGGAAAAAGGGGCTGATGTGATCCATTTTTCGGAAAGCAGCTTGAGCGGATATGCCGGCGTTGATTTTGAGCGGTTCGAAGAGCAAAATGAGACATTGCTTCGACATGCTTTAAAACAAATATTCGCTCTTGCCGCTCGGCTAAAAATTTGGGTGATTGTAGGCAGTCATTATTACGATGGTGAAAATGATTTACCTTATAACCTCTTTATGTATCACCTTTAACCAGGCTGTCAACACCTTGCGATTGAGTCCAACCGGCGATACCGCCGCTGAGGCTGGCAACGCGTCCGGCGGGCCATCCGTTTTCTAAAAGGTAAGCGCACGCCTGCAAACTGGTACTGCCCGACCAGCATTGAAAAACAATATCTTTATCCTTGGGCAACTCATCGGCGCGATCAGGAATATCCTGGACGAACATCGAAATTGCACCTGGAATATGGCCCGATTGGTACTCAAACGGTTGGCGCATATCGACCACGAGCAGATCATCACCCTGATCGAGGCGGGCTTTCAAGGCTTGCGAACTGATTTCGCTGATCTTAAGTGGCCCGCTTTCTTCGATAGCCTCCTCGGACAATGTCTCCGGTATAG
>JAGRBZ010000189.1 GCA_020433805.1 Anaerolineae bacterium | reverse complement strand
TTGTGGGGTGAATCGGTAGTGGCTTGCGACTCTGTTATCGCAACGGTTGCACCATCACCGTCGTCAGAGTCGGGCAATAAGGTCGTTGAACCATCCTCGGCTGAGTACGCTTCATCAGCTAAAATCGATGTTTGACCATCCTGATCGTCGATAAGCGCCTTTGTTTTGGTTTTGTCGGTTTGCTCGCCTGACGTTGATGCTACCGGTAGGCCACACTGATGACAGTATTGAGCCGTGTTGACCAGATCAGCGCCGCAGTTTGAGCAGCGGGCCATAGCCTCTCCTTGAATCTTACCTGGGCAAATTCGCGTTGTGCAAAATAATCGGTATATATATTGAGTTCATCGCCGGGGGTGCCCCCAAGCCACCAAATCCATCGCCTTCAAATGCGCCAATGTCACAGCCTCCATTCCGCGGACGAACCTCACCGCGTTGATCGGTGGCATAGGTTGTGCCGCAGCCACTCGTCCCGGCGGGAATAGCGTCGATAGCCGGACTGCCCGCACCCAACGCATGGGTGGCTGTGTCACCGCCATTATCTTGTAATGGCCCAAGTGTAGGATTAACGCCCTCTATGTCGCCCGGTCCGGTTCCCACGCACGAGCCATCGCTGTCGATATTGTAGCCGTTGGATGTGATTGCCCCAGGATTATCGCAGTTACTGACGCTTAAACTATTGGCAATAATGGAATTTTGCACGGTCATTGTCCCGTTGTCAATAAAAAGACCGCCGCCGAATTGTGCCCCATTATTGGTTACCGTTGTATGGACAAGCGAAGTGCTGCTGCCGATGGCATTATCAATCCCTCCGCCCAATCCTTCACCATCGCTGCCGGCCACGGCACCGGTTGACCCGTTGTAGATCTGGCCTCCATTTCCGGCTGTGGCTTGATTGGTTGAGATAGTGCTGTGGACAACAGACAGGGAAGCGTTGTTGACATTGAAAATAGCCCCACCAAAGGCGCTGCCGCCGTCGCCCCCAGCTGAACTGCTGCCAGACGGTGTGTTGCCGCCATCGCCGCCGGTAACCTGATTATTAGCGAGTGTACTTGTGGAAATAGTTACCGTACCGCCATTGTTGAGAATAGCGCCGCCGAGACCGCCGCCGCCACCACCGCCGCCGCCGCCGACTCCAAACTGAACGACGCGATGCGAACCGCCATCACCCCCACCAAAACCGGCTGTTCCTCCGGGGACGAGTGCTGCTAACGTATGGCTGGCCGCACCACCGCCGCCGCTCCCAAAGCCGCCATCGCCGCCGGTACCGGACTGGCTGCCGCCGCCCCCACCGCCGCCGCCAAAACTGCCGTTACTGCCGTTTACACCGCCCACGCTGTTACCATTGCCGCCGTCGCCGCCGTTTCCGCCGCCGCCCCCGCCGCCGCCGCCAAAGCCGGGACCGCCGTTCCCGCCAACACCCCCGATAGCTGTGTTGTTGGTGAAGGTGGTTCCGTTGATAACGATAGACGCACTATCGTTGTACAGTCCGCCGCCGAGACCGGCCCCACCACCGCCACCGCCGCTGCCGAAGCTCGCGTTGGAGCCTCCATTTCCACCTTGGGCTCTATTGGAGGTGATGGTAACGCCCGTAAGGGTCATTGCTCCGCTTGTATAGATGCCGCCGCCCGAACTGCTGTAACTACCGCCGGCACCGCCGGTGAGCGAACCTGCTGTTGCTCCTCCAACGCCATTTGCGCCAATAGATAGGTTGCCGGAGATGGTATCGCCGTTGAGATTGATAGGGCCGGAACTCCAAAGACCACCGCCGGCCCCATTGGCCGTATTGTTACTGATGAGATTATTGCTGAATTGCACCAAACTGCTGTTGCTATTATATATTCCACCACCGGCTCCACCGGCAAAGGAAAACTGGGCCTGATTGTTGTCGATGGTGGTGCCGGTTAGGGTCAATTCCCCTGAATTCGCAATGCCACCGCCGTTTCCGTCCGTGGCGGTGTTACCTCTGACGATAGAATTGACCAGAGTTAGGCTTCCCTGACTGGCAATGCCGCCACCGCCCGCCCCCGGATTTCCGCCCTGAGAAACGTTGTTATTGACGGTGCTGCCGGTTATGGATATGTTCCCTTGGTTAAATATGCCCCCGCCGGTAGTGTAGGCGGTATTATTGTTCACCCGGCTGTTATTAATCAATTCGGCGGTTGCACCGGACAGGTTTGCTAGTCCGCCACCCGCTCCATCACCGGCTGAGTTGTTGGTGACGGCGCTGTTGTTTAGCGTTACGGTGCCGCCATTCGTGATGCCACCGCCACTGCCAAAATTTGAGTTGCTGATGACGGTGCTGTTGATGAGATTCAAGGTGCCGCCCGCTGTATTATATATGCCACCGCCGGCTGCGGCCGAACTGTTATTACTGATCATACTGTTATTGTTAAAGGTTATTGTTCCGCCATTATTGTAGACAGCACCGCCTGCGCCCGGACCCGGAAGAACAGGGCCGGTTGCCTGGTTGTTGCTTAGCGTGCAATTGTTAACGGTTATGGTCCCGCCATTATTATAAATTCCACCACCTTGAGGCGAACCAGCGTTGGAAAATGCGGCGTTGTTGGTAAGGGTGCAATTCGCCAGCACAAGCGTACTTCCATTATTGACGATACCGCCACCCTGTTCGGCAGAGCCATTCGCTATAGTCAGGCCGGAAAGATTGACTCGATCGCTGCTTTGCACGGTAAAGATGCTATAGTTTCCTCCCGTTCCACGTTGGACGGTTAGGTTATTGAGGCCAGGTCCATTTACAACTATTTGGGTGGTTAACGCCGGTAGGGCAGAGTTGAGAACAATGTTACCGGTGACGCTAAATTCGATTGTCGATTCGTCTGCATCGACATTGGCGGTCACAATGGCCTCGCGTAGACTACAGTGTGTTGTGTCGCAGATGCCATCATTGGTATCATCTAAAGTGTTGACAAATAAAGGCGGCGGTGGTGGTGGCGGCGGTGGTGGTGGTGGATCGGTTGGTCTGGCAGTTGGATTTCCCGAAGGGGGGGTGGTTGGTGGTGTTTCATCGTCATCGTCGCTGCCTGAGTCAGGGGGAGTAGTAGGTTGTGGTGGAATGGGGGTGACTTCCGCTGTCGGTTGCGTTGTGGGAACAATCGAGGGTTGGGGTGTCACTTCCGGAGTAACTTCTAACGTAGGTTGAAGCGTCGCCACAGTGGGTAGAAGCGTGGGGGCGCTTGTAAGCGTTATAATTGGCTCCACTGTGTTAGGTGGAAGCGTAGATGGCGGTAAGTTTGTTGAAATAGGGTCATTTTCTTGGTTAGGGGTATCGTCATCATCAGGGTCGTTGGATGGTGCTCCAGGGGTGGTTGAGTCTGGTGGCGTGCCGTCTTCCGGTGATATTGGATTTGACGCCACTGAGGTGCCCCCGGCCAAAGTCAGCGTTGGCGTTAACGGCGCTAAGGGTGTAACTACAATGAAGCGGCGAACAAGGTCATCTTCTTGGCTGGCCGGTACGAGTTCATCGGCTTGATCTGAATTCAAACCAAAAAAATCTTCAAAACGAAGACTGCATGCTAAGGTTGTTAACAAAATGATGACTAGACCAGCCAACTCTAAACGTTTCATCAACGTGAATTTTTCCTAAGGGCATGGCTGATAGTATTATGAAATCAAATGCAGAGTTGCGATATCAGGTTGAGAGTGTTTTGGCCATGAGGTAATAAATTTGGTACTAATGTAGGATAAACGAAGAAATTGAGTTTGTCAAAGCCCAAAATTGTTTCAACCAGGAATTTAAGAGAATATTTAGTTATAACTTACGCAGTTCGAGACCCTAAAGGTTTCCGAAGTCATCTATCAAGCAAAATTTTGACGCAATCGCGTTTGTATGTTGTCCTAAAGTCGACTTGTAAAACCTTTAGGGTCTGATTTTTTTCAACTGCGTAACTTATATTAGTGTCAGGGTGCGGCAGTCTTTCGAAAATCTAAAAATCTCTTGCGTCGACTATAGGCTGATGCTATACTTTACCTCGGTTTGATGTCGTTCGATTCCGGTTTGTACCGCCGCTCGGACAGTTATGCACGGAAATTTTATTGAAGTATGTCTAGTGGCACTGGACCTATGCAATGGGGAAAGCGTATTAACCACGAATTACACCAATTAACACGAATACAATAATAAAATTGGTGGAATTCGTGTAATTCGTACTCGATCCCATATTACGGACCTGGTGCCGTCTGGTTTTCAAGAGGAAAATGCGAACGTATGACAAATTTACTCGGCAAAACCATTAGTGAATATCACTTAAAGGAAGTTGTAGGTGAGGGTGGAATGGCTACCGTTTACAAAGCCTTCCAGCCCAGCTTGGGTCGGTCCGTTGCGGTCAAAGTAATGCATCAGCGTTACAGCGATCTTCTGCCTCGGTTTCAACGCGAAGCACGCGCGGTAGCTCTCTTGCGCCATAGAAATATCTTAGCAATTTATGATTATGGTGAAGAAGACGGCTATGCCTATCTTGTTATGGAGTTTGTTGCGCAAGGGACGCTTAAAGAAATGCTCACCGGCCAGCCGATAGACTGGGTTACGACGGTAGCGCTGGGCATTTCGGTTGGTGAGGCGCTGCACTATGCCCATCAAAACGGTATCGTCCATCGCGATGTTAAGCCTACTAATATTTTGATGCCGTCTCCCGATTGGCCCCTATTGGCCGATTTTGGCCTCGTGAAAGTAAAAAGCTCCGATGAGAATTTGACTGACAGCGGGACGATTATCGGTACACCGGAGTATATTTCCCCGGAGCAGGCTTCCGGTGAGCCGGTCGATCATCGTGCTGATATTTATGCGCTCGGGGTTATTATTTTTGAAATGATTACAGGGCGGCTGCCGTTTAATTACACAAACTTAAATCAAATCATGATAGCCCATATTACAGAACCGGTTTCTTCTCCTGTTGAACTCAATCCTGACTGTCCGCCTAAACTGGAACAAGTTATCTTGAAAGCGATGGAGAAAGATCCGGACGATCGTTATGGTGATATGGCGGCTATGGTCGAGGCTTTAAAGGATGTGATCGGCTCATCAACTTTACCAAAAGGGAAATCCTTTAACTCGCAAGATGTACCTTCTTATATCACAAATCTGTCGGTCTATGATTCGTTGACTTCTCAGGTTGTTGAACAAGAGGTTAAGCTTGTCGTTATCGAACAAAACGTCACGTTAGATATTCCTGTAGATGCGGAGAAACTGATTGTTGGGCGAACCCACGGCAGCCATCGAGCAGATATCGACTTGGGGCCTTATGGAGCAGCCACAGCGGGAGTTTCTCGTAAACACATCTGTTTGATACACGATGATGAGAGGTGGACCCTCGAAGATTTGGGGAGCCTCAATGGCACTTTTGTCAACGATGTAAAGTTGAAGCCACAGACTCCGATAACACTAAAAAGCGGCGATGTTATTCGCTGCGGTCATATGCCATTAATATTCAGAATATTAGATCAAAAAGAACCATAAGGAAAACAGATGACCTTTGCTTGGGAAAAGTATATACAAGAAAAATTAATCGATGAAGACAGATTGAGCGCCCGAATTCAGGAATTGGGCGCTCAAATTTCTAAAGATTATCAAGATCGTGATTTGCTCCTGCTCTGTATTTTGAAAGGGGGCGTCATGTTTCTTACTGACCTCATGCGCCAAATTACCATTCCTCATGAGGTCGATTTCTTGGCTGTATCGAGTTACGATAAAGGGGTTAGACGGTCAACGGGCGTTGTAAGGATTGTCAAAGACCTGGATAAACCTATTGCCGGTCGAGAAATTTTAATTGTTGAAGATATCATCGATAGCGGACATACGCTTCATTATATTACCCGTAACTTAGCTACACGTGGCCCGGCCAGCTTGCGGATATGCACGTTACTTAACAAGCCGGAGCGTAGAGAAGTTGATATTGCGGTTGACTATATCGGCTTTGATATTCCCGATAAATTTGTATTCGGTTTTGGGTTGGATGTTGATGAAAAGTTTAGAGAACTGCCTTTTATCGGCGTGGTGAAACCAGGGATTGTAGTTGAATAAGAAGTTCACAATAATTCTTTATATAAGTTTTATGAAATTTCTATAGAAACAAATAGAGTGACTCATTATAATAGGTTGGTGGCTATTCCATAAAATTAGAATACATAGGTCCCAACCCTATCTATGCAGCTAGATAAAGATTATTATGCGCTTTTAGGTATATCACATACCGCCTCCGATAAAGAAATTCGCCAGAACTATCGTCAACTGGCTCGCCTATATCATCCTGATATCAATTCGGCACCGGATGCAGTTGAAAAATTCAAAGATATTCAATCTGCATATGAAACCTTACGTGACTCCGGTGAGCGTAGAAAGTACGATCATTGGCGTGCCCAGAAAGGGCTAGATCGCTCTTCTGCACTCAGTTTACAAACGATAACCAGCGAAAAAACGTTGCGCCCCCTTGATACGGAGCAGGCGTTTTACGTGCTTTTGGATATTATGCCCATAGCGGATCTCCCTTCCGCGCGCCTACCGATTAACCTTGCGCTCGTTATAGACCGCAGCACCTCGATGAAAGGAAAACGCCTACAACAAGTAAAAGAGGCCATCCATTACATTATTGATAATTTACAACCCGAAGACTCGTTAAGCCTGGTTACCTTTAGCGATCGTGCACAGGTACTGTTACCCAGTCAGCGCAATATTGATAAAGCGATGGCAAAATCTATGGTTAGCACTATCCAGCCTGGCGGTGCAACAGAAATGTTTTCAGGATTGGTGGCCGGGTTGGAGCAAATTAAATCATATTGGAGCAAGACCTCTGTTAACCACCTTATCCTTCTGACCGATGGGCACACTTACGGAGACGAAAAAGATTGTGTGGAACATGCTCAATGGGCTGGCGCTAACCAGATCAATCTAAGTACGATTGGTATTGGCAATGACTGGAACGAAGATCTGCTTGATCGTATGGCGACTGTGTCTGACGGTACGTCTGTTTATATCGACTCGCCGGAGAAGGTTAAGAATATTTTTGGCCAAACGCTCCACAGCCTTGAGTCTGTGCTTGCCCGTCAACTGAAAATGACTGTTAATCTCACAGCCAACGTCCGGCTGCACGAAGTTTATCAAATCAAACCACAAATTACATGTTTGGAAGCTCAAGGGCAGACGATAATGCTCGGCGCTTTAAGTGCTAAGCAAGAAAAAAGTATCTTGATGGAATTTCGTATTCAGGAACTTGCTCCCGGAGAGCGGCGCTTAATGCGGCTGACCGTCGAAGGCGACATGCCGGGGCAATCCAAACTTCGGCCTTGGGATTGGGTCGAGTTAAATGTAAACATTCAGGAAACTCCAGGGGCTGATTTTAGAATTCCATCGCCTATTACAGAGGGCTTAAAAAACTTAGCCATTTACAAGATGCAGGAAAAAGTGCAAACCGATATTATCGCGGGCCAGGTTAAAAAAGCGACGCAACGGTTAGAGATTATTGCTACCCGGCTGCTTGACTTGGGTGAGGTTGAACTTTCGCGGGCGGCTATGCTTGAGGCGGGCCAATTAGCCCGTACCAGCACCCTTTCGGAAGAAGGGCGCAAAAAAATACGGTATGGAACGCGAGCCTTGTCATCAAAGCAAGGTTCCGGTTCGGCAACACCACCTTATTAAGTGGATAACTTTTACAATAAAAAAGGGCGAACGATCTCGAACCGTTCGCCCTTTTTGTTATTTATGGAATGATCACTTTTCAGGTATCTTACTCTTCGACATATGGGTTTTTACGACTTCTGTTAGCCCAATCACTTGCCCTTCTTCGGCCATTTTCTGCCAGCGTGGATTGCGGATGGGGGGGCATTCCCAGGCAGTGGGCGGTGTATTGGCCCGCAAGCCCTTGAATGCAGTTAAGATACCACAATGGTAGCAATGTTCCCGGCAATCGACCTTGGTTTCCCCTTTTTCAGCGGCGTACCAATCGAGCAATAGCCATCGTTTTTCGACACCGGCGTTAATGTGATCCCACGGGAAAATTTCGTCAGCAAGTCGCGTTCGATGGGCATACCAGTCAACATCCAAACCGTGATCGGCAAAGGCGTCGAGCCACGCATTCGGACGATGCCATTCATTCCAGGCATCGAATTTAGCCCCTTTCTCCCAGGCTGTTTGGATGACCGGCCCTAGTCGGCGGTCGCCGCGTGAGAGAAAAGCTTCCATTAACGTCTCTTCCGGGTGGTTCCAGTTGAAGATGATACCTCTGGCTCGGCCAAATTCCTCGCGCATTAAGGCTTGCTTGCGGCGAATATCTTCCAAATCGGCCAGGCCGGCCCACTGGAATGGGGTGTGAGGCTTGGGGACAAAGGTGCTTACGCCAACCCGCACCTTGGCTTTGTTGCCGTGATACTTGCGACCAATTTCCACCACACGTTTCGCCAGCTTGGCAATGGCGATAACATCCTCATCAGTTTCGGTTGGCTGACCTATCATAAAGTAGAGCTTTATCAGCCGCCAGCCCCGGCTGTAAACATCTTCGGCCGTTTGCAGCAGATCTTCGGTGCTAATATATTTGTTGATGACTTGACGCATACGATCGGTGGCTGCTTCGGGGGCAAACGTAAAGCTAGCCTTGCGCGAATCTTCCAGCATCTCCAGCAGATCGGCCGAGAATGACTCGATGCGTAAGCTAGGCAAGGAAACATTTAGGGCCTGATTGCCATATTTCTTAGAAATCGCTTTGACCAGTTGCCCAATTTGTGAGTAGTCACTGCTGCTAAGCGACAGCAGTCCGATCTCTTCGTGGCCCGTATCGGTTACAATGTTGTTGACCGTTTCGACTAACTCTTCCAGCGATCGCTCACGGACGGGGCGAAAAACCATGCCCGCTTGGCAGAAACGGCAGCCCCGTGTACAGCCGCGCTGAATCTCTATCGAAGCGCGGTTGAAGACAACATCGACAAACGGTACAATAAATCGGGTAACCGGCGGCGGCATCAGCGGAGAGATGCGCTTGACAATGTGCGACTCGGCCTCTTCAACCAGCGGTTCGACGTTAGAAATAGTACCGTCCGACTCATAGTAGGTGAAGTTATAAAAGCGGGGAACATACACCCCTGGTATTTTCGCCAGGCGGCGCAGTTGCGTGTCGCGGTCAGCATTCTTAACCTCCCGCATCGCCAAAATAACTTCCACGATGACATCTTCGCCCTCACCCATAATAAAGAAATCGATAAAATCAGCCATCGGTTCGGGGTTGAAGACGGCATTGCCTCCGGCACAAACCAGCGGATATGAGTCATCACGGTCGATGCTGCGCAGCGGCATTTTTGCCAAATCAAGGATAGTCAACACGTTGGTATAAAGTTGCTCATAAGGGAGGCTAATCCCGATTAAGTCGAAATCCCGCAGCTCGCGCCGACTCTCCAAAGCGTAGAGCGGCATATCGACCTCTCGCATTTGCTCTTCCATATCGGGCCAGGGGGCGTAAACCCGTTCGGCCAGTACGTCCGGCCTTTTGTTGAGCAGATCATATAGAATAGCCAAACCAAGGTTACTCATGCCCAGATCGTAGACATCGGGGAAAGCGAACGCCACCTTGGTGAGGATTTGGGGATCGTCCCAATCTTTCAAAATACTGTTGTATTCGCCGCCGATATAACGAGCCGGTTTTTGAACTTTAGCTAGAATTCGGTCGAGTTGCCGATCATTTATTCGCATAGATAATATTCCTGCATTTCCACAAAGAGATAATAGGGTTAGGCTGTTATCATAGCATAAAAAAGGGGGGGACTCAAACAACCGTTTGGTATTGAAATTGATATCGATGACGGGGCCGAATTTTGGCACTCTAACCAGATGGTGTATTATTTGGGAGCGCAAAGTAACGGAGGGATTGGGATGTCCCTCTACGTAAGATTGGAGAGGCAAAATGGCCGATCTTTCTGAACAAACCTCTGTACCTGAGGTTGAAGAGGCAACTGTTGAACAGCCACTTATTTCTGAGCCGGTTGAGAATTTATCTGACTCTACTCCTGACCTTACATTTGTTCAATCATCTGAGACACCCCCTATATCACCATCGGTTACGCCAACGAACCGCCGCCCTTTATTCTATGTTGGTATCGGGCTGGTTATTCTTCTACTCGCTGGTATCGTTGGGAGTATTTTTATGTATGCTGTTTATGCCTTCTTTTTGACAGGCGACCCTATTGAAGATACCGTCGTGACTGAAGTTGAGGCAATTGTCACCGAAGAAGCTGTTGATACCCCTGTGCCCACAGCAACGCCGACCGTCGACCCCAGTGTTGAACGCTCGCTCAATCAGCAGGTACGCGAAGTTCCTACCGTTGCTCCTGCACCGGTGGTGCCTAGCCCGCCGCCGGCTGTTCGACCACAGCTTTTGGCTAACTCCAGCATCGATTTTTCCAGCTCGCAAGGCACCTGGGACTACTTGTGGACCTTTCCCGGCTCCAACACCTGGGAGCCAATGGTTTATGAAAGTCGTGATTATGGAACGTGTTGGTACGGCACCGACTACGTCCGCATTTGTCAAGAAAGCGGTCATCCCGGCAACAGCGCGGATATCGCCTGGCGTTGGATCAGCCCGGTACCCGGTCCCATCGAGATTCTTATCCGTGCCGAGAAGATTGACGTTGGGGGCGACGGCGTGATTATATCAGTTTTTAATAATACCCTTGATGTTTCTACTGAACCCGTTTTTTCCCGTATTCTCATGGGTGATGACGATAACGGTTTTGCTAATCGCTTTATCATCGAGACCCTTCAACCAAACGATTTTCTGCTTTTTGTTATGCAGAAAAACGAAGATGTTACGTTTGATCATTCTGACTTTGAAGTGACAATTTGTCAGATTAGTTGCCCTTAAACGCTTCCCCATTTTTGACTCTTCGAGTATAATGTTTACATAAAATATGTGACTATGATTATGAGAAGACTCTTTTCCTGTTTTTATACTCTGATACAAACCATCATCTTGTTTATCGGCGCGGTATTGGTCGTGGCGATTGCAGTGGGGTTGTTCGCTTACACGATGATCAACGATAGCTCGCATCTGGTCATCGAAAACGGCCCCCTGTGGCGACGCCTGCCTATCGACTCCGAAGCCCTGTCACTCTATCATGAATTAAGCGCCCGTACCGAAGAGATCAATACGCCCTTGTCCGATGACCCCAGTTTGGTTTCGTTTACTATCGAGTCGGGTGAAACGGCGGAGACAGTTGCCCATCGTTTGCAGGGGAGTGGCTTGGTGGGCGATGCTGTTCTATTTAGCCAGTTGCTGCATTACAACGGCATCGATACCCGCTTGCAGGCGGGGAGTTTTCAGTTGAGTCGCAACATGACCATGCGTCAAATTGGGGCAGCGCTCTATCGGGCAGGGTTGACGCAAAACAGCGTCTCAATTCCACCCGGCTGGCGACTTGAGGAGATTGCAACGTATCTGCACCGCTCGAACATTATGGATGGCAACTACTTCTTGCAGGTTGCCCGTCAGGGAGCGGCGGTGGCGCATCCGGTTTTGGCTGATAAACCCTTGGGCCAATCCTATGAAGGCTACCTGGCTCCGGGGACATATCACCTGCCGGACGATGCCACCCCGGAAACGCTGATCACGCTAATGCTTGATAACTTTGCCCAACAGATTCCGGCCAATGCGTTCGATCTGGCCCATCAGCGCGGTCTCTCGTTTCACGATGCGCTCATTGTGGCGTCGATTGTCCAGCGCGAAACATTTTTGGACCAAGAGCGTCCGCTGGTGGCCAGCGTTTATCTCAACCGCCTCAGTCCAACCACCGAACTGCAACATCTGCAAGCCGACCCCACCGTTCAGTATGCGATGGGCTATCAATCCGATACCGGGGTGTGGTGGAAATCGCCCGTGTCGCTGGAGGAATACCCGGCGGTCGATTCGCCTTATAATACATACCTATACCCCGGTTTGCCGCCAGGCCCCATCTCGAACCCCAGCCCCGAGTCGATTGCAGCGGTGCTTTATCCCGCCGAAACCAGTTACCTTTATTTTGTGTGTCAATTTCCCAACTGCGAAGGCGGCACCCACGTTTTTGCCGCTACCTACGAAGAACATCTCCAAAATGTAGCCGTTTATTGGGGACAGTAAGACCTCACCCCAAGCTTGACCGCACCTGCCGCACAATACTCTCCGAATGGAGTTCATCGAGAAGAAGATACCGTGCGCCCAACCATTGCGCCAGTTGGCGTGCCAACCCCATGCGTACAAAGCCCTGTTCGCTGTCTAGCACCAGCGTAGCGAGTTGTTTTTGCGCCAGATGAATGGCGGCTGTCTGAATTTGACCCGGCTGTGACGTATTGGCCCGGCCATCGGTGATCAATACGACAAGGGGCGTCAGCGCGGCGTCACGATTAAGCTGAACCGTCACCACCCGGTCGGCCAGTTGCAGCGCGGATAGGAGCGGCGTGCGTCCGCCGGTGGGTAGCTGTCGAAGTTGGCGCTCGGCCAGTTCCACTGAGTTGGTGGGCGAGACCAGCATCTGGGCATTCTGACCGCGGAAGGTGATCAGGCCGACGCGATCGCGCTTTTGGTAGGCATCGAGCAGTAAGCTCAGCATTGCGCCTTTAACGGCTACCATACGCTTGCGAGCGCCCATCGAGCCGGAAGCATCGACGACAAAGAGAATGAGGTTGCCGGTGCGAACGCGGCGGATTTTGACGCGAAGGTCGGGGGGGATGATTGGAGATTGGAGACTGGAGATTGGAGACTGGAGATTGGAGATTGGGAGGTTGGGAGGTTGGGAGGTTGGGAGGTTGGATGTTTGGGAGGTTGGATGTTTGGGAGATTGGGTGGTTAGGGGGGTGGTAGATTGGGCGCGGCGGAGGGCGGCGGCGCGGAGGGTGGCGTCGAAGGCGATGTCGCGGATGGGGCCGGTGGGGATGGTGGCGCGGAGATAGTGTCCGCCCTGCTGCGTGGCGATGGTTTTGCTGCGGCGGCCTCGGCCCGGTTGGGGGCGGCGGACGGGAGCCGACGGGAGCGGTTGGTTGAGGGCAAAGGGTGTGCCGGGCGCGAAAACTTGGTCAGGCGCAGCCGAGCCGGTTGAATCGGGCGGATCGGACGACTCTACTCACCCTCCGTATCATCACGGGGTGAGGGGCTATCTTGTTGGGGGCGTTCACTCCCACCGCGATCGCCCTGCGGCGGCTGGTGCTGCTGAATAAGATTGTCGAGCTGTTGATGATCGATGCCCGGCTCTTCAAACGGTTGGCGGCGGCGGCGATGCAGCAATACCAGTTCAGCCGCCCGGCGAATATCATCGACGGCCACTGCTTGGCGATTGTCCCAGGCGGCCAGCGTTTGGGCCGTTTTGTACATCGTAATATCGGCCCGTAGGCCATCGACCTGGCTGCCGATACAAATATGGCTGATCAGTTCGAGCAGGCCGTCACTCAGCGTCACCTCCGGCAAAATGCGTTGCGCCTGGAGAATGCGCTCGCCCAACACTTTTTCCTGGTCGACAAAGTTTTCATAGAATGCCGCCGGATCGGTCTCGAACATGATGCGGCGTCGAACCACTTTTGTTCGCAGCGCCGGATCGATTTGGCCGGCGACTTCAACGGCCAAGCCAAAGCGGTCGAGCAACTGCGGACGCAGTTCGCCCTCTTCCGGGTTCATCGTGCCGACCAGAATAAATCGGGCCGGATGGCTAACGCTAACCCCCTCGCGTTCGACGGTATTGGTGCCGGAGGCCGCGGCGTCGAGTAAGACATCGACAATGTGGTCGGCCAACAGGTTGACTTCATCAACGTAGAGTATGCCGCGATGAGCTTGCGCCAGCAGCCCCGGCTCAAAATGGCGCTGGCCCGATTGCAGCGCCCGCTCTATATCGAGTGTTCCCACGACCCGATCATCGCTGGCTCCGACGGGAAGTTCGACAAACGGAGTCGGGCGCGGGGTAGGAGTTGGGCGATGCTCAACGGCATTACAGACCGGGCAAATCGGGGTAGGTTGATTAGGGACGCAGTTAAAGGGACAACCGGAGCGCGTTTCGATGGGCGGCAGCAGTGCGGCCAGCGCCCGAGCCGCGGTTGATTTGGCCGTGCCTTTTTGGCCGCGAATGAGAACGCCACCAATAGAAGGGTTGACAGCGTTGAGCAGCAAAGCCAACTGCATCGCCTCTTGACCAACAAGAGCCGAAAATGGGTAAGCAATGTGAGACATAGGAACCGGCTATTCGTTATCGGTTGTTAGTTTTTGGGTAGCAAGACGTTTGATATGGGCTAAAATTGCGCCGATACCGTTGAGGCGTTGGGTCGTTAAAACTTTGTGGAGGCCCATACCCATATAAAAAGTGGCCGGAACCTTGATCACATCTTCCGGCGAAACGCCTTCAAGCCCTTCGGCCAAAATAGCTGCATAGCCGCGAACGGTAGGCGACTCGGGGGGAATGTCGAAGAAATAATGCATCCCGCCGTTTTCAAGTTCGGCATGAACAAAAACCGGCGTCATACACTCGTGGATTTGTTCCATATTGGTGTTGCGGTTGAGCCAATCGGGTAAGGGAGGCATTTTTTGAGAATATTCAAGCAATAATTCTAACTTCTCTCGTCCCTCGGCCCAGCTAAAATCCTCAACAATTTGACTGAGGCGGGGCGGTAGCGCTTCTGTGGAATCACTCATTACTTTTCTCCTAATTCTGTACGATGTTACGCTAAGGGATTATAACGTGAATTGGAATGGACGAAAAATTATCGAAATGATGATGGGAAATTGCGGTATAAGCTGGTAGATAATGCTTCCTACCGTGGAAAAACGACTCCTACCGCACGCTGTTCAAACTGTGACAGTCACTGTCACTTGGCTTTGTAGCTCAACCGTGCAACGCCTTTTGTTGCGAGAATACGAAAAAAGAAGCCAAGCTTTTTCGATCCCCTGCGTATAAAACACTGTACTTTGCCATTTCTTGGCATCTGGGCTTAGAATAGCCCCCATTTGTACAAAGCGAGGTTTATTATGACTGTGCGAGTAAAACAACTTATGCTGATAACAACCGTGATGGTTGTGTTTAGTTTTATAGCGACCGGAGTTGCGGTTGCTTATACACCGGCGGCTCAAACCGAAACCGAGCTGTCGGAGGAAGATTTAGCCAATGCCGAATATCCTTCGGAATGGGCAGCTTATGGAACGGTGCAACTCACCGACGGTGCGTTTACCGAATCTGCTGACGATAACGCAACCACGGACTTGACGATTACGTTGGGTGAAACGATAGCCTATGGCGATATTAATGACGATGGCCTGGAGGACGCGGTCGTGGTGCTGGTAACCAATCCGAGTGGTAGCGGTACATTTTTTGATATTGTCGCGGTCTTGAATGATCAAGGCCAACCGCAGCCGGTAGCCGTGAAAGCGATGGGTGATCGCATCGAAATTAACGCGATCACGATTGATTCCGGCGAAATTTCGGTGGATATGGTTAGCCATGGCCCGGAAGATCCGCAATGTTGCCCCTCGGTGGAAATAACGCGGACCTTCACCTTGCAGGCTGATACATTGGTTCAAGTCGGCAAACTGGTGCCCTACAGTGAAGATGGCGAACTGTACGGCTATGTTGACCTGTCCGGCGACTGGATTATCGACCCGCAGTTTACCTTTGCCGATGAATTTTCGGAAGATGTGGCTGTTGTCAATGTCGATGAACTGTACGGATATATCGACCGCACCGGCGCGTTTATCATCGACCCCCAGTTTAATTTTGCCTATCCCTTTGT
>JAGRBZ010000188.1 GCA_020433805.1 Anaerolineae bacterium | reverse complement strand
CCCCCAAAGTGGGGAGAAAGACGTAGAATTCCCCCCTTTGGGGGGTTAGGGGGGCCGCTCAGTTACCCGATTATTTATTTGCTCTCAATTAGTCTCCCGTTTCCAGTCTCTAATCTCCCTGTTCCTAACCGGTTTTTTATAAAGATTTAAATGAGGATTTTTGAACAAAGATTTACAATTGACTGATTATCCCTCATAATTCAATTAGGTGAATTTAGGAACAGTAGCGCTCAAAGACAGACAAGAACGCACGCTTGTTGTAGTATCAGTGGATCCAATTTTCGAGGAGCCGGCATCCTCAGATGCGGCTGTGTTCGGCATCTGAGGATGCCTCACTCCTCAAATTTTGATCGACTAAGTAGAGGTTGTTTTGTAACGGAAGGTAAACTATGAAAATTATTATTGCCGGGGCAGGCGAAGTGGGCTTTTATCTGTCTCGAATGTTATCCCAAGAGGATCACGATATTACGGTCATCGACACCAACCCAGAGGTGTTGGGGCTAGTAGAAGCCCACACCGATGTTATTACCATTCAGGGGAGTGCGACCTCGATTAAAACGCTGCGTGATGCGGGTGTTGCGTCGGCTGACATGCTAATCGCGGTGACGCAGCTTGAAGAGATCAATATGCTGTCGGCGACTATCGGTAAACAGCTTGGGGTTAGAACGACCATTGCCAGGGTAGAGAACTCGGAGTTTCTAGAAGACAAGTGCGCCGTGAATTTCGGGGCATTGGGCATCGACTCGATGATTTATCCAAGCGAACTGGCGATGAATGAGATTGTGTGGCTCATAAAACGGGCGACGGCCCGCAACGCCTTTGAGTTTGAAGGCGGCAAGCTGACTCTGCTGGAGCTAACCGTTACCGAAAGTGCGCCTGTGGTCAATAAAACCATCATCGAGATCGCCCGCACCTATTCGCATCTCAATTTTCGTATTGTAGCGGTTGTTCGAAACCAGCAGACCATTATTCCCACCGGCGATAACAGCTTACGCCGGCACGATCTTATCTTTATCATCACCGATACGGCGGCTATCGATGAGATTATCGCCTTCACGGGCCACGAAAAAATAAAGATAAAGTCGATCATGATTTTAGGTGGGAGCAAGCTGGGCTTTAAAACGGCGCAGCGATTAGGCCACGATTATCAAGTCAAGCTCATCGAGATTGACCGCGATAAGTGTAACCTTTTGGCCGGTCAACTCAACAAGACGATGGTTTTGCATGGTGATGGTCGAAATATCGACCTGCTCGTTGAAGAGGGCATCGAGTCGATGGATGCCTTTATCGCCGTAACGGGTGATACCGAAACAAACATTTTGTCCTCTCTCTCGGCCAAAAAGATGGGCGTCAAGAAAACCATTGCGCTGGTAGAGAATATGGGCTACTTGTACTTAACCCAAACGTTGGGAATCGATACGGTTATCAATCAGAAGTTGATCGCAGCCAGCCACATCTTCAGTTTTATCCGCAAGGGTGAAATTGTGCTGCTGATGAACCTAAGCGATGCCGATGCCGAAATCGTTGAATATGTTGTAAAACCCCATACGCGGATTACGCAAGGCGCGGTAAAGGATATGGTGGGCTTTCCTAAAGGAGCCATTATCGGTGGGGTCATTCGCGGCGAGCAGAGTTTCATTACCGTCGGCGACTCGGAGTTAAAACCGGACGACCGGGTAGTTGTCTTTTCTAAACCGGAAGCGATCCACGAAGTTGAGAAATTTTTCCACTAGTTTATGGTTGTCACCTCAATCGTGTTGGATGGCAGAAGGAGTAACTTAAGTTTGTCTTACATTCCCTCTTATGGTTTGAGAAAGTACTTAATTCATTCCTATGATTAATACCAAAGTAGTTGCAAATACCCTGGGCTTGCTCTTGATTGTCAGCGGCGCGATGATGTTGGTCGGTCTGCCCTTTTCTTTTTACTATGGCAGCGATGACGTTATTCCCATTTTGGCGGCGAGCGCGTTCACTATGATTTTTGGGGCGGCCTGCTGGGGTCTTACCGTTCACAGTGATCGGACAGACATCGGCAAACGTGAGGGGTATTTAATTGTGACATTGGGCTGGATAACGATGTCGCTATTTGGCGCGTTACCATTTGTCTTTAGCGGCGCGATCCCCAGCTATACCGATGCTTTTTTTGAAACGATCTCGGGTTTCACCACCACCGGGGCGTCGGTTCTGAATGATATTGAGTCGATGCCCAAGGGGGTGTTATTCTGGCGCAGTATGACTCACTGGATTGGTGGTATGGGCATTATTGTGCTGTCGCTGGCTATTCTGCCTATTCTGGGTATTGGGGGCATGCAGCTCTTTGTGGCTGAAGTTCCCGGCCCAACGGCAGATAAAATCCACCCCAGGGTTAAAGAAACAGCCAAACGGCTGTGGTTTATCTATTTCATGTTGACCTTAGCTGAGACGGTGCTGCTGATGCTGGGCAATATGTCGCTGTACGATGCCATCAATCATAGCTTTGCTACAATGGCAACCGGCGGCTTCTCGACCAAGCAGGCCAGTATCGCTTATTACAATGATCAACCGTACATTCAATATGTTATCACGCTGTTCATGTATTTTGCCGGAGCCAACTTTGCCGTTCACTACTTTTTTCTTAAACGGCGTTACGATCGGGTTTGGCACAATGAAGAATTTCGATTTTACACGTTGAGCGTGCTCGTGGTGGGGCTGATCCATACGGTCGGGTTGATGTACAACCACGGTCTTGGCCTCGAACGTGCGTTTCGTGACAGTATGTTCACCACGCTGACGATTGTCACTACCACCGGCTTTGTCACTGCCGATTACGAGTCGTGGGCTGTACCGCTGTTGTTCATCGTCTTTATGCTGATGTTCACCGGGGGGTCGGCGGGGTCGACTGCCGGGGGTATAAAAGTGGTTAGGCTGCTGCTCATCATCAAAAACAGCCTGGTCGAATTAAAGCGGCTGCTTCACCCCAGAGCCATCATTCCGGTTCGACTCGATGGTCGAGCCGTGCCGCAGAATATTATGACCAATATTCTGGCCTTTTTTATTATCTATATGCTCGTGTTTGTTTCCTCATCACTTATCATGACGCTGATCGGGCTTGATTTTATCTCGGCTATTGGAGCGACTATCGCTTGCCTGGGTAATATTGGGCCTGGTTTGGGCAGTGTTGGCCCAACCGCTAACTTTGCCCATATTCCGGCAGTGGGCAAATGGTTTTTATCCTTTCTGATGTTGCTGGGCCGGCTGGAACTGTTTACCGTTTTGCTCTTATTTACGCCATTCTTCTGGAAACGATAGTGGTTAAGATTGAATTCTCTCGCAGTCGGCAATTTTCCCTAATACCACCAGAATATCATCCTCTTTAATCACCTCATCGGCTCGCGGAGAGACAATGACGTCGTTATCGCGCTTAATGGCGATGACTGAGAGTCCATACTGGGCGCGAACTTGCGACTCCACCAGCGATTTGCCCACCAAATTGTCTGGGGCAGCAATTTCCACCACCCCCGTATCCCGACCCAACTGCAAGAAATCGATAAAATTGATAGCAGCTAGACGCCGGGCTAGCTGGACCCCGGCTTCGTGTTCCGGCAAGATGACTTCGTCGGCTCCCACACGTTGCAGAATCTCCTGTTGGGTAACGGTACGAGCTTTGCTGATGACTCGTCGTACACCCAACTTACGTAAATTAACCGTCGCCAGCAGGTTGGCCTCAAAGACCGAGCCGGTACAGACTACGCCCGTGTCGAAGAACTCGGCACCAACCTCGCGTAGTGCGTCGATATCGGTAGCATCCATTTGGACCACATGCGGCAGCGTGTTTGAAACCTGTTGCACGCGCTTTTTGTCGAGATCGATAGCCAACACATCGTGTCGATAGGCCGTGAGCGCCATCGCTAAACTGGTGCCAAACCGTCCGAGACCGATGATAACGAATTCGTGGTGGTATTTTGAGTTGTTTCCTGGTAACGAAGGCATATTGGTCTCTGTCGTAAAGAGATTTCTTATAGACCGCATAAAACGTGTTGCCAAAGTCGATTCAGGGTTGGACATAATTATTCACTTTCTAAGATAAAGAGTTAATTCAAGTTGCGTGTGTTGCTAAAAAGTGCTGTACATAGAGGTTAGGGGATTGGAGATGAGGAGATTGTTGCCCTAAATTTCTTGATCTCCCAATCTCTAATCCCCACTCGTAACTTTTAACCGATAATTATTTTTTCCTCCGGGTACTGCAACAACGTAGGTCGACGACGTTGGGCCAAAGCCACAACCAACGTTAATGGCCCTAAGCGTCCCCAAAACATGGTAAAGATAAGGAGTAACCGGCTGACCGGGCCGAATTGATCGGTGATGCCCAACGAATATCCGGTATTGGAAAAGGCGCTGATAACTTCAAAACCAACGATAAAGGCATGGCCCTGTTCTAACAACGTGAGAAGGAGGGTTATAACCACAACCAATAAAACCGATACGGTGAGAATGGCAATGGCTTTGGTTACGGTTTCTGTGGGCAGCGTGCGGCCCATAACACGTGTTTGATCATGGCCGCGTACGGTGGAGGTCAGCGTAAAAAAGACCACGGCAACGGTGGTTAGACCGACACCGCCGCCCATCGAGGCCGGGGCACCGCCAATAAACATCCAAATAATGATAATAAACTGGCTTGCCTCACCCAGATCGCCCATCGGGATAAGCGTAATCCCGGCCGTTCGGCTAGAGACGATGGTGAAAAAGGCCATCCACCAGCGTTCAGCCGTCGGCAGCAGCGACAGCGTATGACCCTGCATAAATGACTCATCGATCATCACGATAAATGTGCCGATAATTGTCAAAAGGATAGTAAAAGGCAAAACCAACCGGGTATGCAGCGTTAGCCGCTGGATTTTAGGCCAGTGGACAATGTCATAGACCACCGTCACCCCCAATGTTCCGATGGTTATCAGAATACACAGGACGATGATAGAAAAGTGGTTTTCACGTACAAAGATTAAAAGTGGATCATCAAAGCCGTGAAAAAGATCGAAACCGGCATTACAAAACGCTGAGATGGAGTGGAAAATGGCGTAATAAGCCGCTGCCTTCCAATCGAGCACCTGAACCCACTGGGAGAAAAGAAAGATGGCTCCGATAGCCTCAATAATGAGGGTGATATACATCACCCGGCTCGCCAGATGAAGAATGCCGTGGCTTTCATCAACACCTAAGTTTTGCTGTAATAAGTTCCGTTCGTAGAAGGAAACGTGCCGACCGATAAGCCTGAATAGCATGATAGACAGCACGATAAAGCCGACGCCGCCCACCTGAATAAGCAGCAAAATTACAATTTCACCAAAGAGAGAAAACGTTACTTCGGTACTGACCACGGCCAATCCGGTAACGGTGGTGGCTGAAGTGGCTGTAAAGAGTGCTTCAAGCCAACTTAGCGATTCCGGTCCTTCGGTAGCCACCGGTAGTGCCAGCAAAACAGAGCCGATAAGGATGATGGCAGCAAAACCCATCACCAAAATCTTTGATCCCATAGCCGGCCCGGATCTTTGGGGATGCTCAAGGGTGTATTGTCGTATTTGGCGATAGTTAATCATAAAGCGTGGTACCTATACATAATTCTGGCATTCTAGCATAAAACGATTTGATAGACTATTGGCACTGGGTCCATGCGATGGGGAAAGTGATTTAACCACGAATTACACAAATTAACACGAATAGAATAATAAAATGGGTGAAATTCGTGCAATTCGTGGTTGATTGTATCCCTTCGTACTCAATCCCATCTTGCGGACTCAGTGCCAGACTATTGGAAACAACAAAAAAGTATAAAAAGGGTTTTGTTTTTTAGCGTTAATTTAACGTTGCTGTGATATGCTACATGTAAGATTTCACAACGCTCTGCCCTCTTGTCCGTATAGACCAATAAGCACGACCCCCATATTGTATTCGTCATTGTGTCGAACACTTTATTCAATCTCGCAAAGAAGGAGAATGTAAACAATGGAGAAGTTATCGAACTGCCTAAAACAGTTGACGTTGGAAATTTTACCGGACGCCTTATTGTCGACAAATGAACTTTCAAAGCGCGCACCCTCAACTCATAAAAGCCCTAGCCAACCGCTTCTTGATATTGACCCGGACTACAACAACTATAATAGAATTGACCTGGATCGCGCTATCGATTTGGCAGGCTAATCTGTCCAACTATTACTACAACGAGACTTCGGTCTGAGAAACCAGGGTTTTAATTTCAGAACTGAAAATATGCGCTTGAGTGAGCCGTTTTTGGCGCAAAATTGATCGAATTGACCGAAAACCCTGGTTTCTTTCCCAGGCTTATGTCAAAATCTCGTGGTAGTACTATAAAGGGTGTGATAATACCTTGTGTGTTCAGGTGATGGGCAAGCAGGAAAAAATCAAAAGAATTTGCTAAAAAATTACGATTTTGATATAATAGAATTTCGTGTCGCGGAGTACAGCTATGTACTCCTTTTTAATGGAAAAAATTATACTTAAATCAGATACCAAGTGTCACCTGACAGGTGTTTTTATTGCTGTATCTTCTGTTTGTACTCGAGGTGTAAAATGGCTCATGCAATCGACTTAATTCAATCGGTAGAACAACTCACGGAAGACAGGCCCGCGCTCCGCATCGGCGATACCGTGAACGCTCACGTACGTATTGTTGAAGGTAACCGTGAACGGGTCCAGGTCTTTCAAGGCATTGTTATTGCAATGGGTGGAAGTGGCATTAACAAAACATTTACTGTTCGCCGCATTGCCGCTCACGGAGTTGGTGTAGAGCGTAAGTTTCTCTACCACTCCCCCCGGCTCGACAAAATTGAAGTGATTCGTCACGCAAAAATACGCCGGGCTAAACTGTATTATCTGCGCGAACGTACCGGTAAATCGGCGCGTCTTAAAGAAAAGCGTTACTAATTGCGCTATTCCGGTTGCGGTTTGCCCCTAAAACTGTAGGGTAACTCAGTGCCGAAATCGAAGCAAGATGGTGGTTCTACACCCCATTTACAAAAAGAGATAGCCCTGCTTAAGCAGGGCTATCGTTTTATAGCCGGTTTTGACGAAGCCGGGCGTGGTGCATGGGCCGGCCCCGTTGTTGCCGCAGCCGTAATTTTACCCGTCGATGCGCCGGGTTGTATGGCACACTTAGCCGGTGTACGTGACTCGAAAAAGCTTACACCGGGTCAGCGAGAGCGCCTGTTTGATATTATTCACACTATCGCGCTGGCATCAGCGGTTGGAATAGCCGATGCAGCCGTAGTAGACACTATAAATGTCGTAGCCGCTACACGTCAGGCAATGGAACAGGCGTTTGCCACCTTATCCGTTGCGCCGGATTATCTTTTGTTGGATCATATCAAACTTCCCGCGCTTGATGTGCCCCAAGACTCTTTCCCCAAGGCCGATAATATTTCCTTAACCGTGGCTGCCGCATCCGTTATTGCCAAAGTAACGCGTGATCGATTTATGGTTGAATATCACAAAACCTATCCTCATTACGCCTTCGATCGACACAAGGGATACGGCACCCAACGTCATCGTCGCGCCTTAGCTGAAAACGGCCCCTGCCCTTTACATCGAATGAGCTATGCGCCGCTACAAGCGTTTATTTGATTTGCAACATCAATTCAGCCAGTAAAGCTGCTCGCAGTGGCAATGCGTCTAATACCGTATATTCGGTTAAGGCGTGAGCACCACCACCAAGCGACCCCAGCCCATCCAGGGTGGGTATGCCCAGAGCGGCTACCAGGTTGCCATCGCTGCCGCCGCCGGAACTAAACTTTTCGACAGTGAAGCCTAAATTTTGGGCGATATTTTGCGCTTGATCAAAAAGCGCCAGACCTTGGGGCGTCTCTTCAAACGGCCCACGGGTTATCCCACCCGTTATTTGCAGTTTGGCACCCGGCAGTTGCGGCTGTAGGCCCAATATTTTTTCACTCACCGCTTGCCCATCAGCCATAGTAGAAACACGTAGATCGATTTCGGCCCGGGCATATGCGGCGATAACGTTCGGTCGTTCACCCCCGGAAATGACGCCAACATTGACCGTTACACCGCGATCGAAATCGGACAGTGCGTGTAAAATTTGGATTTGCCGAGCCAACTCCTCGATGGCGCTAACCCCTTTTTGAGGTTCAACCCCGGCATGGGCTGAAACGCCTGTAACCTCCAAGAGAAAGCGGCCCACCCCTTTGCGTGACGTCGTTAGCACCGAGCGATTATGTGCCCCTTCCAGTACCAGGCAGCAGCGGCTCTTTTTCCCTTCGGCTTCGATGAGCGCGCGTGATGTTGGGCTACCCACTTCTTCATCGCTGGTAAGAAGGAAAACCAGCTTGTAGCGTGGCTTCAACTGCAACTGGTGGATAGCCCGGAGGGCAAATAATCCAATCAGTGTTCCACCCTTCATATCGTGAACGCCCGGTCCCTTACCATGACCGTTTTCGATGGTAAAGGGTCGCCGCTGTGTTTCATCGAGCGGCCAAACCGTATCGAGATGGCAAAGGATGAGAATTTGATCATCGCTATCGCCATAGGAAACCGTATAATGATCGCCCACTTCAGGTTGGTGGTGGGTTGCAACCAGCGTTGCTCCGGCATCGACAAATGCCTGAACGGTCATACGCCCCATTGCATCGACGGCGGCTTTTTGATATGTAGGCGAATCGTGGTTGACCCATTGGGACAACACATTAATCATGGTCTCTTTTTGAGGAAGAAGTGTTGAGAGAATCGAGGTCATGGTTTTATATCGGCATTTCCTATGGAACGTGTATATTCGACTAATGTAATAATTTGGGTACCTAAGAACTGGCCGTGGGTTCGGTGAAACTTGAAGCCGTGGCGTTCGTAAAATTTTCGAGCCATTTTGTTACTTGATTGAACCGAGACAAAGCATTGCTCAATGTTGTCGCGAGCCAGCGCATCAAATCCGGTTTCCAATATGGTCGTACCAACGAACATATTTTGATAGCCCGGCAGCACGTACAATCGAACAAGTTCGGCTCGAGCTTGAGTGGGATGATAACGCCGTAAAAAATGACCAAACCCGATCACCTGGTGACCCAGTTCAGCCACATAAAACCAATGACCAGAGGCATTGATAGAAGGTAATAAATTTTCGGGTTTGTAAGCACGCTCCAAAAATTCGCGTCTGTTTTCCGGAGCGATAACGTTATTGTAGGTGTCATCCCAGGTGACGTGGGCAACATGGGCGATAGCTGATAAGTCATCTTGTGTCGCAAATCGAACACAGTGCTTTTTTGACATTACCGTATCCCTAAACGAAAAATTTTTCTGCAAAAGTTCCTCTCCTATATTTCCAGACATCATTGTACTCAACGGAAGCGGAGAACTGTAAGGCATCGAGGTATGGAATTTTGTTACTTTACTATTCGTGCGTAACGCCAGTTACCCAGGAGGAAAAGTCAGAGGTGGTTGGAAGAGATATTCTCTCTAATTTATAGATATTTGGCATTTGCGGTTTTTGGCTGCGAGCAAAGCCGGTTAGTACATAGCCACGCTTAAAGTAAATCTCAAATATGTTACGGGTTGACTCACGCCAACCACGGGCTAAACTTAAATCAAACCGCTTGATAACATTGAGGTCGGGTGGGATTTGAACCAGGAGTACATCCTCATCCATTTCCAAATCGGACGCGACAGGCCGGGGAAGATCCCCATCCCAAGCTGCATAGTTTATCACCCGATATTTTTCATGATCTAACCACTCTTCAGATTTGGGATGTGCTTTAGGTGTTCTAATTCGTTCTCGAACACGGTCACTCATAAGCTCCCACTCTAGTAAAAAGCGATCGGTGGATAAACCAATTTGCAGCGGGTTATTGACGGCACCATAGATGTCACGTGCGTAGTGGCGAACAATGCCTCCTAATTTTTCGATGTTCAAGCTTGCATTTTTACCCAGTAACGGATCATACGTCCAGACAATAAGATCGATTCCCTGGCGAAGCATTTGATCACGCTGGGCCATTTTGAGCCGGGTTCCGATTCCTTGGCTTTGATATTTCGGCAACACGCCCATCCGCTGTGAAAAGAGATAGAGCTTTGTACCGGACATGCCTAAGTAACCATAAACAAAGCCGACCAGATCTGGCCCCAAATAAGCACCTAACAGAACGCCTCCATTATGCGCAGCAGAAATTAACTGCGTATAGGGAAATACCATGAGGTCAGTAAAGCCCCAGGTGGCCCGCTGAATCTCGTGGCATTTACGTAGATCTGTTAATGTGTTGATAGGACGGATTTTTAGTTCCACCCTTACCCCTTCTGCGAGTAGGTAATTGTCGTTGTCAAGGCTGTCGTTACAGTATATCATTGTTAAACAAAGGCTGCAAGCGAGAAAAATTAAGAATCAGCTGTTTTGTGACAATTTGTACGATTATGTTAGAATTTTTAATCAAATAATCCAATGATAAAGAGAATAACAGATGAATTTTACAGGAAAACACATTCTTATTACAGGTGCTTCGCGAGGTATAGGTAAAACTACGGCCCATGCCTTTGCCAAAGCAGGGGGAACAGTTGCTCTACACTGCAATAAAAATCGGGCTGCTGCTGAACAGGTACAAAAAAGTTTGCCGGGCGAGGGACACATCGTTGTACAAGCAAACGTGGCCGACCCGCAGGCCGTTTCGCACATGGTTAGCCAAACGATTGATGCTTTGGGACACATTGATATTTTGGTCAACAATGCGGGTATTTACTACGATCATCCGCTTGACGAAACCGATTATCCGGACTGGCTGCAAGCCTGGCAGGAAATTATCAACGTGAATCTGATCGGTGCCGCTAACGTCTCATACTGTGTGGCTTGGCATATGATTGAACGCAAAGCCGGGCGTATTGTAAATGTTACCTCTCGGGGGGCTTTTCGAGGCGAACCTACGGCAAACGCTTACGGGGCCAGTAAAGCCGGTCTTAACGCCTTTAGTCAATCGCTGGCTAAACATTTGGCACCGCACAACATTTTCGTCATGGCTGTTGCTCCTGGCTTTGTCGAGACAGACATGGCTCGCAGTCGGCTCGACTCGCCCGATGGTGAAGCTATTCGGCAGCAAAGCCCCTTTAATCGTGTAGCCAAGCCGGAAGAAGTGGCTTACACTATTTTGTTCTTAGCATCCGAAGGAGCCGAGTTTGTGACCGGCGGTATTGTTGACGTTAACGGGGCCAGTTATCTGCGTACCTGATATAAGTTTCACCAGAGCAATGTTATACCCGTTGTATGATAAAAGAGAGGGCGTTGAGGATATTGGGATGCTGCGGCAAAACATCTCAAAATGCGCGTCGTGTACTGAGGGATTTTTGCAACAGGACGCAACGCTCTGGCTAACATAGGGAACCTGAAATTATGGTCATTCAAACAAGAACAACAGTAATCGGTTTTGCCTCAGGTATCCTTATGCTTACCTTTGGTTACTTTGACGTTGCGCTTTTATTACTTACTATAGGGGTGTTCTTGGGCTGTATAGAGATTGGTGACAAATGACTGCTACTACCAACATTAAGAAGAATACAATATTTCAAACGAAATCAGTACTAATATCATATTGAATAAACCCTCTCTTTCGTATTACAATAGGGTTAATGCTTTGCATCTGTTGGCTCAGGTGCCAGGCAATCCACCACAAAATTGACAATTTATTTCGGCATACTTACACAATAAACCTGTATGGTATTATATAGGTCTATTGTGTTTGTCTGCTCAAAATTATTAAAGGCTAAATTTAGCGGTGAAAGTCTTATGAAAAAGAAAACGGTACTTTTATTTTTAAAAGCGTTGGTTATTGGGTTAATTCTAAATTTTGGAGTACAACAGGCGACTACGATTGAACTAACGCACGTTGAAGATCAATTGACAGCTCCAAAAATAGACCGTTCGGCAAATCTTATTCCTGCTACTGTTAAAACTGGTCAAGCCGACTAACTTCTGCCTTTTTGTCTGAACAAAAGACAAAAGGCGTACGAATATGGTTACGTTTCGTACGCCTTTTGTATTTTAATGTGTGAAATAAATTTTATCGATTAGACCCAACCGCGAAGCTTAGCCGCTTCGGCCACACGCTCAATTGCCACCAAGTAAGCCGCCTGTCGATTTCGAACACCTTTTAACTCGGCAACCCGATGGACAGCGTGAAAAGCTTCAGACATTTTTCGATCAAGACGCTGGTGAATTGTGTCTAACGTCCAGTAGTAATCGTAGGCATTTTGCACCTGCTCAAAGTAGCTGACTGTGACCCCCCCGGCGTTACACATAAGGTCGGGTAAAACATAGATCCCACGATCATACAAAATCTTATCAGCTTCCGGCGTAGTTGGGCCATTGGCCATCTCCGCCACGATTTTCGCTTTGATACTGCCGGCGTTCTCGTCGGTAATGACGTTTTCCAAAGCAGCCGGAAACAGCACGGTGACATCTGTGGCCAAAATTTCGTCATTGCTAAGTGCTTCAGTATTCGGCGCATCAACTACGGAGCCTGTCGCCCGTTTGTGTTGATAGATGGTCTTATAATCGAGGCCATTGGGGTTGTAAATTCCGCCATGCGAGTCTGAAACAGCAACAACCCGCAAACTGAGCAGTTCATCGGCAAGTTTATGAATTGAGCGGCCCACGCTGCCATAGCCTTGGATGGCAATAGTGGCACCTTCTAGGTCCAGGTTTATAACCTTCGCCGCTTCCCGTACCGCATAAATTCCGCCGCGTGCGGTCGCATCATCTCGACCGGCAGAGCCGCCCAATTGTAGCGGTTTACCCGTAATAACACCCGGCACCATATGTCCCCGAATGGTACTGTACTCATCCATCATCCAGGCCATAATTTGAGGGTTGGTGTAAACATCGGGTGCCGGAATATCAAGCTCCTCACCTATCATACGCCACACAGCACGCACATAACCACGAGCTAGCCGCTCTTGCTCGGTCGGTGAAAGTTCTTTTGGATTGCAGGCAACGCCCCCCTTGCTCCCCCCCAAAGGAATATCGACGACAGACGTTTTCCAAGTCATCCAGGCAGCCAAGGCTTTGACCGTATCAAGTGTCTCATCAGGATGCCAGCGAATGCCGCCCTTGCATGGACCCCGTGCGTCACTGTACTGCACCCGATAACCGCGAAATATTTTCACGCTGCCGTCATCCATCCGCAGCGGAATGGTAAATGTAAACTCGCGCATCGGTTCGCGTAAAAAAGCGTGGGTGGCCGGATCCAGGCCTAACATCGCGCTGGCTTCATCGATTTGGCGTTGAGTAATGACAAATGGATTAATATCGGTCATATAAGCAGTCTCCACATAAAAGTTTAATCTTCAATTCCCTAAAATAGAAAAAGCGATATCGCTCGTAATGCGACTCGCCTCCCTTTTGCCGTTAAATTTCAGCTTTTCATCATCACAACTTTGTGAGGGATGCGCCATTGCATTGTATGGCTATTACCAACTATTTTTCCAAACGTTGTTGATTAAGTCAATAGAAATTGCTTAGTTTTTCAACGTATCACGCAAAACTTGCTCGGCCAATTTAGGATTGGCTTTCCCTCGGGTCGCACGCATAATTTGCCCGACTAAGAAATTGATTACCGTTTCCTTACCATTTTTGAATTGCTCTACCGGATCGGGATTATCGGCGATAACCTTTTGCGCGATTTCAATGAGTTGATCGGCGTCGCTAATTTGTTGTAGGCCTAACTCTTTAACGATGGCTTGTGGATCACGGCCCGTTTCAAACATAACGCCAAATACCTTTTTAGCCGCTGATTGATTGATGGTGTTGGCCGTAACCAGTTTGATCAAATCGACAATTTGCTTGGGTTGCGTTTTGACTTCTGAAATATCGGTGCCGGTTTCGCTCAGCAATCGAAACAGCTCTCCCGTGATCCAGTTGCTGATTAACTTGGGCGTTACTGCTTTTGTTCCCTTGGCTTCAGCCACAACCCGGTCGTAGAATTCGGCTACAGCTTTGTCTTCAACCAAGACTTGGGCTTCTTTAAGCGTTAACTCAAAATCTTGCGTGTAGCGAGTTGTTTTTGCGTCAGGCAGCTCAGGGAGATTGGCTTTGATGGCTTCAATCCAGGCTGGATCTAAGTCAAGTGGTGGTAAATCCGGCTCCGGGAAATAACGATAGCCGGTATCCCCTTCTTTGACGCGTTGAAGCACGGTTACCTGGCGGCCTTCGTCCCAGCCCATCGTTACTTGATCTATTTTGCCGCCCGCCTCTAACACCTTTGTTTGGCGCTCAATTTCATACTCAATCGAGTTGCGCACGGAGCGGAAGGAGTTGAGGTTTTTAATTTCAACCTTGGTTCCCCATTCCCCGGTTTCGGGATCGGTTAGTGACAAATTTACCTCGCAGCGCATGGCCCCTTTTTCCATATCGCCGGTGCTGACACCCAAATAGCGCACCAACTGACGCAGTTTGGAGACATAGGCATAGGCCTCATCCGCCGAACTAATATCGGCTTCAGTGACGATTTCCAGCAACGGCACCCCGGCCCGGTTTAGATCAACCAGACTGTGGTTATTAACGTGCGTCAGCTTGCCCGTATCCTCTTCCAGATGGGCCCGCCGCACGCGGATGCGCTTTGTGTTACCGCTGCTGTCAGGATCGATGTCGACATAGCCATCGAGACAAAGCGGCAGCTCATACTGCGAAATTTGATACCCTTTCGGCAGATCCGGATAAAAATAGTTTTTGCGGGCAAAGACGTTTTGAGGCTGAATGGTGCAATTAAGGGCCAGGCCGGTCATAATCGTATATTCTACTGCCCGTTTGTTGATAACAGGCAGCGTGCCGGGCATCCCCAGACAAGTAGGGCAAACGTTGGTATTGGGCGCAATACCAAAAAATTCGGCACTGCAGCCGCAGAACATTTTACTGGTAGTGTTTAGCTCGACGTGGACTTCCATGCCGATGACAGGTTGATACTTCATTCGAAACAGCCTCTCAGCGTATGATGTCAAACATTATAATCAAGAATGGCGATGGGGCAATGTTAAACCAATGCTCTGTTACACAATGAGCATTGCGTCTCCAAAAGAGTAAAAGCGATACTTTTCCGCGATGGCTAGCTCGTAGGCCCGCCGAATGAGATCGGCCCCGGCAAAGGCGCTGACCAGCATGAGTAAGGTGGATTTAGGGAGATGAAAATTGGTCAGCATAACATCGACAGCGCGATACGTATAACCGGGATAAATATAGAGATCGGTTTCTTCTTCAATGGCAACAACCGGCTTCCAAGGACACAGGTTCGTATCGCGTTGGCTGGCTTCCTTTAATGAGCCGGTTACCCCGGCGCTGCGCAGAGCCGCTGTCTCCAGCGTCCGCACCGAAGTTGTGCCAACAGCCACTAATCGGCCACCGGCCAGTTTGGCCTGGTTGATACGTCGGGCCGTGTCGGAACTCAGTTGGGCCAGTTCTCGGTGGATAGTATGAGTTTCAACATGCTCGACCGTCACGGGCTTAAAGGTGTCAAGACCAATGTGCAACGTTACGTAATCGAGAGCGACACCTCTATCGCGCAATGTCAACAACAACTCCGGCGTAAAGTGCAGGCCGGCGGTAGGGGCCGCTGCTGAACCATCGATTCGGCTAAAGATCGTTTGATAGCGTTCGCTGTCGGTTAACGGCGTTTGGATGTAGGGCGGCAACGGAATATGGCCGAGCGCCTCCAAATGCGAATCGATAGGTTGGTTAAAGGCGATTAGGCGACGGGCTTCTCCCAAATCAGCTTCGATGGTGAGAGAAATAGGTGATTGGAGACTG
>JAGRBZ010000187.1 GCA_020433805.1 Anaerolineae bacterium | reverse complement strand
TCAGTCTGTTTATGGCCGGTATCTTTGTCCGGTCGTTATTTTCTTCTCCGAACAACGTAAAAGTAAAAAAATAAAATAATAGGTGGACACACTGCTGTGACAACGACACAAACAGAACAAGAAGATCGAAGGCAAGCAAAAAAACGATTATCCCCCGGAGCTGCCGTAGTTTATGAAACGATTCGGTGTGAGGGGGAGGACGAACTCGAACGCTCATCAGCCGGTTTAAGCTGGTCGGGGCTGGCCGCTGGGTTGTCGATGGGCTTCTCCTTTTTGGCCGAAACCTTATTACACGCCCGCCTGCCCGACGCCCCTTGGCGGCCCCTTGTTGCCGAGTTTGGCTACAGCGTTGGCTTCCTCATTGTTATTTTGGGCCGCCAACAGCTTTTTACGGAAAACACCTTAACCCCTATTTTAGAACTACTCAATCGAAAAGATGGTAAAACATTAAAGAATGTGGCCCGCTTATGGTGCATTGTTTTAGCCGCAAACATAGTTGGTGGGTTTATATTTGCCTGGGTTTTAGCCAGCACCAACGTGGTCGATGCAGAAATGAAAGAGGCGCTAACTACAGTAGGCCATCACGCCATCAACGGCTATTTTTGGACAACAATTTTACGCGGCATCTTCGCCGGTTGGTTAATCGCTCTTATGGTCTGGCTATTGCCGTTTGCCGAAACGGCCCGGGTGGGAGTCATCATCATCATCACCTACCTGGTCGGCATTGCCGAATTTCCCCACATTATTGCCGGTTCTATCGAGGTGCTTTACTTAGTCGTGCTAGGCGAAGTTACCATGTGGGAATTTTTATCGACATTCTTCGTACCGACCCTGTTAGGTAACACGATAGGCGGCGTCACGCTTGTAGCCGCAGTTAATTACGCTCAGGTAGCCTCAGACCGAGCGGCTGAATACGATGCTTAGAAAGAAGAGAATTTATGCTTAGCAAAACAATTGATAATGCAATAGACAACACCCCCATCCTCCAAGAAAAAGGCGCGCAAACAGCCAAAGCAATTCATCAGCTTGTGCTGTCCGGCGGAAAACCGGCAAGAAAGGCGTTCGATTTTCTACACGGCACGTGGTTAGGACATCCCATTCATCCCCTGCTAACCGATATTGTCGTCGGAGCGTGGTCGCTTGGCGCTTTGTTCGATGTGCTATCCCTGGGCGATAAATCATCGGCCACACAAAAAACAGCCGACACCCTAACGGCTATTGGCACGGCAGCAGTGATCCCTACAGCCCTAACCGGTATGGCCGATTTTTCTACTATCCCCAAATCATCAGCTGGAACCGGCTTGGCTCACGCTGTTGCAGCCGATATTAGCCTTGGTCTCTATTTGATGTCCCTTTTTGCCCGAAAGAAAGAGCAGCGCGGCTGGGGTATATTTTGGTCGATGCTGGGTTTTAGCGTGATGACGCTGGGCGCATATTTAGGCGGTCATCTCGTTTTCAAGAAAAAAGTGGGCGTTAACCGCTTATCCCCTTCCACACCGGCCCAAGAATGGACAGCCGTATTAGATGATGCCGACCTACTCGAAAACCAACCTGAAACCGTAACCGTCGATGAGCAATCGATCTTATTGTACCGAAAAGAGGGTAGAATTTACGCCGTGGGAGCCTTTTGCCCCCATGCCGAAGCCCCTCTGGCCGACGGCACCTTTTGCGAAGGATATGTTGAGTGCCCCTGGCATCAAAGTGTTTTCAACTTAAGCGACGGCTCGGTCGTTCACGGCCCGTCTACTTATCCCCTACCGAGCTTCGATGCCCGGATTCGCGATGGTCGAATTGAGATTCGAGCCGCTGGATAAAGCATGAAAAAGGGTTTTTGCAAAAGTATCTTTTTTACTTTTGTATATCTGTATAGTTTTCCGCTTCGAGCACAAGCCCACGGCGGATCGCCTCATACGCCCGGCAACGCCTGGAGTCACTGGAATGGCGATCCGCTGTTGATTGGCTCGATGGCGATCATCGTGGCTGCCTACCTGCTGGGAAGCTACAAAATATGGCAGCGGTCCGGGTTTGGGCGCGGCTTAGGCTACGGTCACGTTGCTGCTTTTTTGGCCGGGATGTGGGCCTTGATGATCGCGCTTGTATCACCGCTCGATGGTTTGGCCGAGGAGCTTTTCTCGGCCCATATGGCTCAACATTTGCTGTTGATGCTGGTGGCTCCACCCCTTATCGTTTGGTCGCGCCCCATTATTCCACTTTTATGGGCCTTATCCCGACCGGCGCGACACACCACTGGTTCCTTCTGGCGAAAGGCACAAGGTCTGCGCTGGCTTTGGCATCATCTCACCAACCCACTGGTCGTATGGGGGCTCTATGCGCTCACATTATGGCTGTGGCATATCCCTCGCTTTTATCAAGCTGCCCTCGAGTCTGAAACACTTCATCAAGCAGAACACCTTAGTTTTCTAGCGGCAGCGATACTTTTCTGGTGGCTCGTTTTGCAACCGGTTGGCCATCGGCGGTTGGACTACGGAGCCGCCTTTTTGTTTATCTTTACCACAATGCTTCATAGCGGCGCTCTAGGGGCATTTCTCACCTTTGCCCGCGTGCCGCTCTACCCCATCTACCTCGAAACAACAGCGATATGGGGCATGACGCCTCTGGAGGATCAACAGCTTGCCGGGCTGCTGATGTGGACGCCACCAACGCTCATTTACGTGGTTATTGGCCTAGCCCTACTGGGTGTTTGGATCAATCGTCAGGAGAAAAATCCTTCCGGTGAGCTACAACATGCCCCAGTTGACCACTAGTGTATTAATGGCCCTCCCCCCATATGACTACTTAGGACTATAAAATCTAGCTCTATCTGTTTACCGCAATCACCCAAAATAGTATGGAGAAAATATCAAAAAGCCCTTACCATAAGAGTATCCTACTTCAATCATCAATTTCAACACATCCAACAGAGAGGAAATTTCCTATGGGCAATCTCAAATGGTTACTGGCGCTGTTAGCTGCAGTCATGTCCCTGTGTTCATACTGTGCCACCACAGTTCACAATCCTATCACTGATGAAGATCAACGCGTGGCCCTAAGCGTTGAACAAGAAATCGCACTGGGCGAAGCATCGGCACCCCAAATAGCATCGGAATACGGCGGGATGTTGCCAAACCGGGAAATCCAAGCCATTGTCGATAGCGTCGGCGACCGATTGGTTGACCGCTCGGTAGTTCGTCAAACCAACTATAAATTTGAGTTTACGGTTTTGGCCGAGAATGAAGTTATAAACGCATTTGCATTGCCGGGTGGCCCTATCTTTATCACCCGGGCCTTGTTCGACCGGCTTGAAACGGAAGATCAGCTTGCCGGCGTTCTAAGCCATGAGATTGGGCATGTTGTCGCCCGCCACGCAGCAGAGCAGTTGGCCAAAGCCCAACTGACGGAAGGTCTAGCCGGAGCTGCGGTAATAGCCGCCTACGATCCCGAAGATCCGCAATCGGGCCGCCAGACAGCAGCTATAAGCCAAATTGTCGGCCAGATCGTCAATATGCGGTATGGTCGCGTCGATGAACTGGAGTCGGATCAGTTAGGCGTTCGATTTATGATAGAAGCCGATTACGATCCGTATGCGATGATCGAAGTCATGGAAATATTGGACGAATCCGGCCCCGGACTCCGTCCCCCGGAATTTTTCAGCACCCACCCAAATTCAAGTAACCGCATCGAAAAAATTCAAGAAGCCATTGAAGCACAAACTTCTGACGGCGTTCCTGCAGCAGAGTTAACAAAGGAGTAAACGATGATTGCACAACTAAATCCGCCAACCCAACACACAGTTAGGCCCAATAAAAAAGCTGGCGAGCAAGAACCTATTATCTCAAAAATCACACAGGACCTTTCGGAATTGCTGCAACTTTATCGAACCATACCCCTTGAGGAATTAAATACCCGTGGTCAATCCGGCCAGCGGTCGATTAAAGATACATTCGCACTTGTGTCGGCTTGGATTTGGCGCTGTGCTGCCCTGCTGGATGCGGCTGATATTTCAGACGGACCGCTGCTGACAGAACCTGATGTTGAGGGCCTTACGCAAGAATTCTACAGCATCCGCCGCGATTGGAACTATTTAGAAGTCGAAATGGACTTTCATAAATCACATCAGGCGTTGCTGAATGTGCTCGAACAATTCCCCTCAAAGCGACTGAACGCCGCTAAAGTTCGGCAGTTTATCGACACCGAAATTTACCGGCGGCACGGGGACTGCTACGCTGTGCTGACACAATACCTTTACGCCCCACCGTCGTATGACGATTAACCCTCTTTGCTGAACATCCCCCTCACCCCCAATCCCTTTCCCAAATGGGAAGAAGGGAGCCGCATTAGCAACGGGGTGAGGGCAAAAATGATTCCTACCACCGAAAAACGATTCCTACCAACTGCCAAACGATTCCTACCACAGAAAAATGACTCCTACCATCGCCAAACGATTCAGGTTCTTTTGGAACTCAGGGGGTTGACAAGGTCGTAAAACGCAAAACGTAAAACGACATTATTTTTTACGCATCACGTTTTACGTTTTATGGCGTCAACCCCACGAAATCCTGTTGAACCACGATTCCTACCACAGAAAAATGACTCCTACCATCGCCAAACGGTTCGTACCGGCTGCTGAATGGCCTGTACCGCCGCCAAACGACTCGTACCGACTGCCGGATGACCTGTACCACTGCCGAATGGTTCGTACCGGCTGCCGAACGACCTGTACCGCCGCCAAACGACTTGTACCGGCTGCCGGATGACCTGTACCGCCGCCAAACGACTCGTACTGCTGAAAGAGAATACGGATGGGCAAGATCACGATTACGGAGCTAAACGGTAAAGTATCTCAGGGCCATACAAAGTTCAAATTTAGATTTGCTGCTCTTCGATAATCAATTGGACAGAACACCGCATCTGTCCTAAACTTAGTGGCGCTGTCCTATTAACCTGGAGTTCGATAATTAAAGTCGCAACTGTCGTTTCGTAGCCGGAGGCGAAGAAATCCCTCAGACATTTCAAGCTATGAAGCATCCGCCGGGAAGAAATGAGCGTTGTTGCTTCAAATTGTCCCAACCGGACACCTTTTTAGGTGTATTGTCACAGGGATTTCTCCGCGGAGTTTATCCTGAGCGAAGCCGAAGGACTGCGAAAATGACAATGAGGCGCATCTATTTCCGACTTAGGTTATTATAAAAATTTGAGTTGTTCCTCGATAACCATGTTCAGCAATGAGACGCAGATTTTTGCACATAAACGCTGATAGCCTTATACAGGAACAAGTCTCAGCAGATCAAAATTCGAGGAGTGGGGCATCCTCAGATGCCGAACACAGCCGCATCTGAGGATGACGGCTCCTCGAAAATTGGATCCACTGAGTCTATTCGTTTAGAAATATGTTCAAGCAGGAAAACCAAAGTTTATGCCCGAATTACCCGAAGTAGAAACCGTGGTGCGTGGCTTACGCGGCCCCCTGGTGGGGCGTACCTTTACCGGTGTAACCATAACCTGGCCCAACTCCATCCGCACCTCCATTTTAGAGTTGCAGAGCCGTTTGCCAGGCCAGCGCATTGAGAAAATCACGCGCCGTGGAAAATATTTACAGTTCCATTTATCAGAGGGAGATATGCTCTTTCTCCATCTCAAAATGACCGGCGATTTGCTGGTCGAACCGGAAGACGAGCCACTTAATCCTCACGTTCGCACAATTTTTGATTTAGATAATGGACATCAACTACGCTTTAAAGACCCGCGTAAATTTGGCCGGGTTTATCTAGTCGATAACGCCGATAAAGTCGTCGGTAAGCTGGGACCGGAACCTCTGCCCGATGATTTCACACTTGATGATTTCAAGGTGCTGTTCCGCCGCCGGTCGGGTCGATTAAAGCCGCTGCTGCTCAACCAGGAATTTATCGCCGGGGTGGGCAACATCTACGCCGATGAAAGCAGCTTCATCGCCAAGATCGATCCTCGCCGCACCGTGGACACACTCATCGATGCGGAGTTAGAGCGGCTCTACTACGCCATCCGGCAGGCGCTCAATGCCGGCATAACCCATAAGGGAGCCAGCCTGGATGCGGTCTATCGCGGCGGCGAGTTCCAAAACCACTTTCAGGTTTATGGGCGCACCGGCGAGCCGTGCCTAAACTGTGGCGCAACGATCCAGCGCATCGTCTTGGGTGGTCGCTCGACCCATTTTTGTCCTGTTTGCCAAACTTAACCTATCAGCCGTCAGCCGTCAGCTATCAGCCGTTAGCTTTTAGCTGATAGCTGAATGCTTAGAAAATCGTCACAAAGGTGTGACCACGTTATCTATATCAAACCGCCTTCGCGGCAATTACAACACGAAAGGAAAACACCTTTGTTAAACACCATTGAACCCCATATTAAAGCCATCATTTTTGATGCCGACGGCACGTTGATCGATACGATGCCGGCCCACTACCTGGCCTGGGAAGAAACCACCCAATTTTTCGGCGGACATTTTCCCGAAAAATTGTTTTATGAATTGGGTGGTATTCCTAGCCGTCGTATTGTCGAGATACTCAACGAAAAATTCGGCCACAGTTGGAACCCTGAGGAATTTACGGCTCACAAAGAAAAACTGTATATCGACACCTATTTACCAAAATGTAAAATCATTGAGCCGGTTGTCGACATTGCCAAATTGTACAAAGGACGCATGCCGTTAGGCGTAGGGACCGGCGCAACGCAAGAAGTGGTTCAGGCTGCATTAGCCGTAACCGGCATAAGCGATTTATTTGACACAGTAGTGGGAGCTGACGACGTTAAGAACGGCAAACCCGCGCCCGACACCTTCTTAGAAGCGGCTCGCCGTTTGGGCGTTGAGCCTCAATACTGTCTGGTTTACGAAGACAGCGATATGGGTCTGCGAGCGGCTGAGAGCGCCGGTATGACCAGTATTGATGTTAGACCTTATCTTGTGCCGGCCCAAAACGGTCGATAAAAGAGAATTTATCGGAGCATCAAAGCTTGCTTTGATTTTAGCAATACCGATGACAAAGCAAGCTTTGTCGCTCCCTATTAAGGAGAGAAAAGATGTCACCCAAAAAAATTACATCTTTGGCATTAGCGGTGGGTGCAATTTCGCTGGTAGCTTTGATTGGATTATTGGTAGTTGGAACTTTTAGCTGGTGGCCTGTGGCCGGTCTAGGGCTGGCACTGCTGCTACTTGTGGTTTCTTTTTTACGAGGAGCCTACTTAACCGCTCAACAGCGTGTCGCGATGGTCGATATGCTCAACGATTGCTATCAAGGCAATGCGAAAACAGAATAAGAACCGAAAATCAAATCACTTTCGCATTTGCGTTAAAATAATTGGTAAATAGGTATTGGTTATTCACTCTCTAATTACCATTTACCAATTACCAAGGATAGCTAGGGCCAGGGGTATTTCTTTAAATACAGCGAAACGGCTTTCATCTCGAAGCCAAACTGCATTTTTTCCTTCGCATGCCATTCGTACAGTTCAGCCGGGGTAAGCCAGGTGCTATCTCGAATTTCCTCCGGTTGCAGTGGTCCAATCGGCCCCAGAGGCCGAACGGCAAAGATGAGATAGTCGGCACCACTGCGGCTGTAGAAACGGCCCACCTCACCGATGACTTCAATGTCAACCGAAAGTTCTTCTTGCATTTCCCGGTGCAGTGTCTCCAGCGGATCGGTTTCATCCGGATCAAGACGACCGCCGGGGAAAGTCCACTTACCGAAAAGAGCGGGGTCTCTAAAGTTGTGATGGATCAAGAGTATCCGTTCGTTCTCAATCAACAGCGCCCGAACGGCATACGGCCTCGTTGCTTTTCTTGCCAATGATACATCCTTATATGCCATCTATAAATTATAAAGATAATCATTTCGGCATATATTGGCAAACTTTTGAACTGTAGATGGGTGATTTTTTGACAAATAGAGTGGTAGGGCAAACTTAAGTTTGCCCTACCACTGTAGCAATTTTTGAACGTTAGGACGATGGCTTTTGCTCGGCCATTGTCAAAAAATAGTGATGAAATCGGAGATCATCCGTTAGTTCCGGATGGAAAGAGGTTCCCAGCAGATTGCCCTGACGAGCGGCCACAATCGTGCCGTCATCGAGCGTTGCTAAAACATCGACCCCATCACCGACAGCCTCTATTTTTGGCGCTCGAATGAAGAGAGCGTGAAAAGGGCCATCATCAGCAAAAGTCAGATTTAAATCGGCTTCAAAGCTGGCGACCTGACGGCCAAAGGCGTTACGATTAACCGTGACATCCATGACCTCCAGCCGAGGCGGAACTACGTGACCACCGGTACCCGTCGCGCCAATATCCTTCGCCAGAAAGATAAGCCCGGCGCAGGTTCCCCACACGGCCCGGCCATTATCAATAAATTGATGCAGCGGATCAAGTAACCCGAATTGAGAAGCCAACTTACCGATGGTGGTGCTTTCGCCACCGGGGATAATGAGGCCGTCGAGATCGGCTAAATCGCGGGGCAGGCGCACTTCAACGGACGTGGCACCCAATCGGCGAACCATGTTGGCGTGTTCTAAAAACGCGCCCTGTAGGGCTAACACACCTATTTTTAGCGAACTGTTGAAAGCGGGCGTATCGCCCTGGCGCAGGGTCAGGTTTTGGGGTGAAATCATGCGTCGTACTCCTCGTCGTAATCATCGTCGTCATCATCATCAGCAGTAGGATCGGCATCGTCGTCGGCTTGTGTAACTAAAATAGGCCGGGCGCGACCGCCGCCTTGATCTGCCCCAATGATACCCTGCGCTTCCATTTCGTCAATTAATCGAGCCGCACGTGCGTAACCAATCCGCAGCCGGCGCTGTAGCAGCGAAACCGAGGCTTTGCCTTCAGTTCGAACTGTCTCAATGGCTTTTTCCAGCAGATCTTCCTCTTTGCTGGCCTCATCTTTTTCGGACACATTGGCGAAATCATCGAGTAAAGGTCGCTGCACGAGGTCCTTTGGTATCTCAACCGGACCGCGCGACCGCCGCTCTGACTCGTAAGCACTCCCGCGCCAAAACTGTACTAAACGATTAAGTTCGCTATCCGAGACAAAACCACCCTGCAAACGTCGTAACTTAGCCGAGTCGGCGGCCATATAGAGCATATCCCCTTTACCCAGCAATCGCTCTGCGCCCGGCGAGTCAAGAATAACCCGCGAGTCGATTTGGCTACTCACCGCAAAAGCTATCCGGGCCGGGAAGTTGGCCTTAATCAAACCGGTAACAACATCAACCGAAGGGCGCTGAGTAGCTAAGATGAGGTGCATTCCTGTGGCTCGCGCCATCTGGGCGATACGGGCGACGGTTCGCTCGACCTCATCGGGAGCCATCATCATCAAGTCGGCCAACTCGTCGATGATAATGACGATGTAAGGCAATGTTTCGCCACCATCTTTCCGCATCTTTTCATTATAGGCTTCCAGGTTGCGCGTGTGCTCTTTAGCAAACAGTTTGTAGCGCCGATCCATCTCGCGTGTGGCCCAGCTCAGTACGCCCGTTGCCTTTTCCAGTTCGGTAACGACCGGGGCCAACAGGTGAGGGATGCCGTTATAAGCGACCAGTTCGACCATCTTGGGGTCGATCATCAAAAAGCGCAGTGTTTCGGGCGTATGAAAAGCAATGAACGAAGCCACAACCGCGTTGATACAGACGCTCTTGCCTGAGCCGGTCGCTCCGGCGATAAGCAGGTGAGGCATTGCGGCCAAATCGGCCACAAAAGGCCGGCCCGACACATCCTGACCCAACGCTATATTGAGAGCACCTTTTGAGCGTTGGAATTGATCAGACTCAAGCACGGTGCGGATCGTAACCAGGTTGGTGTTTGAATTGGGTACTTCCAGCCCGACATAAGGCCGACCCGGAATCGGCGCTTCGATGCGAATAGGAGATGCAGCCAAGGCCAAGGCTAGATCATTAGCCAGATTTACAATGCGCGATACCCGCACCTTACGGGGATTTCCCTTGGCATCTTTTGTCGCCATGTACCCTGGCTCCAGGCTAAACTGGGTTACCGCCGGCCCCTGGTTGATCTCACGCACTTTGGCCTCAACACCAAAACTGAGCAAGGTCTCTTCGATGATTTTGACCCGCTGCCGAATTTCTCCTTCGCTAATTTCGATTTCGTGACCTTCGTCAAAAATTTGCGCAATGGGAGGTAGCCGCCAGCGTCCGTTACCCATGCTCTGGTTATCGAAGCCTTCAGCCGACGGGTCGCCTAATGATGTTGTTTGGTCTGTTACCGATGCGGGTAAGGCCCGGTCATCACCGCCACCGACAATAACGACCGATGGGTCTTTTTCCTGAATTGCCTTTGCGCCAGCGGCTCGCTTTGGTAACATCCGATCGATAAGACGTGTCTTTGGCTCAGGAAGACGTGTCCGGTTATAGGTCGGCTGGTTTTTGATGGTGAGTTGGCGGAAATGACGCCAATCTTGAAAGCGGTAATACTGGTCACGAATCATTTGGAATAGCTCACGGAAGGAGAGACCACTAATCAGAATAATCACGACCGGGATCAATCCGATCAGTAAGACCATCGTCCCAGACGTTCCAAAGGTTGAGCGCAGCATCTCACCCAATACCCAGCCGATAATACCGCCGCCGCCGATAACGACCAACCCATTACCCGGCTGGATGAAATGAAACGCAATCAGCAGCATCGCCAAAATCAAAAACGTACCGACCGGCTTCTCCCATTTCTCATCGGCATCTTCTTTGCTGTAAGCGCTAAAAAACCAGATAGCCAGCGAGGTCAGCACAACCCAGAAAATATAGCGCCCCCAGCCGATCAGCAGCCGAAGAATCTCTAGCAAGCCTGCGCCAAAAAAGCCGGGGTTCGGGGTAAAGAGACTGAGCAAGGTCAAGCCGGCCAAGATCAGCATCAAGGTACCCATAAACTCCGGGCGGATAATTGGGCCTGTCTGCTGCTGTTTCTTTTTTCTACTACTATAACCACGCGAACGTGGCGTATTTATCTTTGCCATATTGAGAATATACGCTACCGATTTCAGCACAAATGTTTTATTGTAGGGTATTGTAGCACAGAGCGGGGTATTTTGAAAGTAGAGAGAAAGTATGATTATGCGCAAAAGGAGAGGTGAATCGCAATTTCATTATAAGAATAAGAGGGCGGAGTCGAGGTTTTTGCCGATTAGATTTCGGCAAAAACTCCGACTCCGCGTTGATAAAGCAACCTTGAAAGTGAAGACAAGGGTTTGAACATCTCTCATCCCCAGTCTCAGTGTATCCAATTTTCGAGCAGCCAGCATCCTCAGATGCGGCTGTGTTCGGCATCTGAGGATGCCTCACTCCTCAAATTTTGATCTACTGAGTCTCCAATCTCTTTTAGTAAGGATACCAATAATCTTTCAGCGTATCATCAAAATCCCAATGGACGTGCTTGGTTTCCAGGAAGCCTTCCAGTCCTTCCTCGCCCAATTCACGACCGCCGCCGGTCATTTTCATGCCGCCGAAGGGGCCGGCGTAGTTGTCGGTCAGCGGATCGTTGATCCAGATCGTTCCGGCTTTGACCTCTTCAAAGAAACGCTTGACCAGGCGAGCATCGTTGGTGCGGATGCAGGCCCCCAGGCCGTAGACCGTATCGTTGGCCAATTCGATGGCTTCGTCAAAGGTGCGATAGGTCATAATCGGAATGGTAGGGCCAAACGTTTCTTCACGCATAATGACCATCGAGTGGTTGACATTGGTTAGCACAGTCGGCTCGTAGAACCAGCCTTGATCGAGCTTCTCCGGAGCTTGACCGCCGGTCAACACTTTGGCACCCTTAGCTTTCGCTTCGGCAATGTGGGATGCGACCTTTTCCCGAAAGGCGGGAGCAGCCATCGGCCCGATGTCGGTAGTTCGCTCCAGACCGGGGCCAAGACGCAGGCCGCGCACAAAATCGACAATGGCACCGGTGAAAGCCTGGCTCATCTGCTCCGGCACATAGATACGCTCAGATGAGGTACAGACCTGACCGGCATTGAGCAACGCCGCATAGGCCACGGCTTCGGCAGCGGTTTCGACATCGGCATCGGGAGCAATAACAAACGGATCTTTGCCGCCTAACTCCAGATGGAGCTTTTTGATGCGTTTAGCCGCCAGGCTGCTAATGCGCTGCCCGATAGCGGTAGAGCCGGTGAAGGCGATCAGCGGCACGTCGGGATGCTCGACCAGCGCCTCACCCATGCGGTCACCGCGACCGGTTACGACATTAACCACGCCCGGCGGGAAGTGATCGAAGACGATTTCAGCGAGCCGCAGCGTCGCCAGCGGCGTGTGATCCGATGGCTTGATGATGACGGTGTTGCCCGCTGCCAGTGCCGGAGCCACTTTCCAAATCATCAGTAGCAATGGATAGTTGAAGGGAATGATACAAGCTACCACACCGAACGGCTCTTTGATGATAAAGTTGAATTGAGAACGGTCAGCCGGAGGGATGACCCGTCCCCGCACATTGCGGGCCAGACCGGCATAATATTCTAACGTGCCGATAACCCACTCTGTCTCTTCCTCATTTTCGGAAATGGCCTTGCCTTCTTCCAAAGTGAGCAGTTCGACAATCTCATCGAAATGCTCGCGCAATTTATTGGCCGCTTCTTGAAGCATCTCGGCCCGCTCGAAAGCAGTCACCCAACGCCATTCTTTGAAGGCTGCTTTCGCTGCTGCAACCGCTTTGGCCGCATCCTCTGCCGTTCCGTCAGGCACGGTGTCGATAATTTCAGCCGTGGCCGGATTGTAAATGTCGATGGTCTCACCACCGCTGCCGGCGGTCCATTCGCCGTTGATATACATGGGTTTCATAGCGTGCTCCTGTGGGGAGCGTCAAAGTTTACTTTGACCCTAACAAAATAAGCTCTGTTGCTCCAAAAATTTTCAATAGGTTTTGACAAAGCAAGCTTTGTTGCTCTATTTAAACGTTTAGCATATCGGCCACCCAGTCGAGGTCAAGAGCCTCTAGCTTGTGGCGGGTGGGGTTGCCGGTTTCGACATCCCATTCGTTTTGTCGATAATATTCATCCAGCGCCGCATCGAACTGCGCTTTATCGACCTTGAAGCCATCGCTGCGGCCACCTTTGAGCGCCTTCTTAAACATCTTCTCCGGCAGTTTGTCCTGCTCGCGGTCGATGCCTTCGCGGGCATTAAAGGCACGCAGCATATTGAGCCGTCGCTGGCCAACCGTCATTATCTCTTCTATGGTAATGTCCCAGCCGGTCACATATTCGATCAGGTTGCGCAGTTCGTCCATATCAAAAAGCTGCCAGGTAGCGCCATAGACAAATTGGCAAACGTTAACGCTGTCCATAGCGCTGTACATATACTGCGTTTGCACGGCAAAGCGAATTTTCTCCGGCGTTAGCGACCGCTTAGGCTGTGGGTTGGTCAGATCGAGCGCTTTTAGCCGCTCGGCATAGTCTTTAAAGCTGCCTTCATAAGAGCCATCGTGTTCGCTGCTCTGGTGATCGGCACCAAAAGGATTGGTGGCGTAGATGACGCTCAAGCTGCTCTTTAACTGCGGCATGTGAGCCGGGGCTTCCTGTTTGTGGCTAGTGATGAGATATTCTTCCGTACCGCGACCGATTACTTCCGCCGCTGCCGCCGACCCCAACCCCAAAAGCTCACCGAAGCCTTCACCTTTGGCGATCATTTCTGTCATCGTGACCATCGCCTCAGCATTGCCAAATTTTAGCTCGATGCCGCCGGTATCGTCCGTGGTGATTTTGCCATTCTCGAAGCATTCCATCGCCCAGGCAATCGTCGCGCCGCAGGAGATGGTGTCCATGCCGTACTGATTACAAACCTGGTTGGCGTAAGCGACCGCCGCCAAATCACCGACCCCACAGTAATTGCCGAATGTCGAAGTTGTCTCGTACTCCGGCCCGCCGTAATGCGGATCAACCTTGTAAGGACCTTCGGTAATTTCGACTACGCGCTTACAGCGTACCGTACAGCTATAACACGTGTCGCGCCCACGCAAGTCCTGCTTATCGACATCCGCGCCGCGCAAAATCGTGTCATACATCGTTGTGCCGTCGATGGCTTCCCACTCGGCAAAGACGCCGCTGTTGAAATTATAGCTCGGCAGGCCGCCGACAACCTGCTGCGAACCGGTCGTTTCGGCGGTGCCATATTTGCCCAGTCCGGCCACATCCGACTCCGGGATAATCTTGGCCCCGTGTCGAGCCATGTCGATGATGGCCTGTTTGTTGGCTACGGTAAAATTCTTTTTACCCTCTTTGCCACGCACCACCACAGCCTTGAGGTTTTTGCTGCCCATCACCGCGCCCATACCGGTGCGCCCATTGGCGCGGTTACTCATGTTAATAATACATGCATAGCGAACCAGAGCCTCACCCGCCGGACCGATCTGCGCCACCTCGATATTTTTATCGCCCAACTCCTCTTTGAGAATGTCTTCAACCTCGCCGGTGATTTTGCCCCACAAGTGCGAGGCGTCGCGCAGTTCGAACTGGCCATCGTGAACCCACAGATAGACCGGCCGGGGCGACTTGCCCTTGATGATGAAGGCATCGAAACCGGCAAACTTCATCTCAGCCGGGAAGAAGCCGCCGCATTGCGCATCACCGATGGCTCCGGTCAGCGGGCTTTTGGCGGTTGAGGTCATGCGGCTTTGACCGGAGACCGGCGCGCCGGTGGTGACACCAACTGATAAAGCCAGAATGTTATCGGGGCCAAGCGGATCGGCATGGGCAGGCATTTCGGTTAGCAGGTAATGCATGTTGAGCGCGCTGCCGCCCAGATATTTTCGATAAAAGCTCTCCGAGGGTTCTTCGACGATGAGTTCTTCGCTGGTGAGGTTGACGTGCAGAATTTTTCCGTTGTATCCGTAGGGCATGGGTATCCTTTCGTGTTTCTTTGCATCGATTCATTGATAATTCGTAGATGAGTTAGGTTAGCCACGTTGATGTTCAATCCGGGGTAGGGGGTAGGAAGTAGGGATTAAGGGCGTAAAACCGGCTCAACAAGTAAGATTGATCAGAATTTAGAAGGATCAAATGCCGGTTGAACAAACGACTGTCAAAACAGTTCAATCTCCAATCTCCAGTCTCTAATCTCCACACTACCCTCCGCCAATGAGTTGAAAGAGTTGGAGATTATCACCATTTTGTAGAACGTGGTCAAGCTCTGTTTCTTCACCATTGACCGCCGCCGAGACGCTGCGGGTGATATGAAGTTGTCGGACAGCTTCGGCTACCGTTGTGCCATCAGACAGCATGAGGGTTGTTTTGCCTTTGGCCGCGCGGGGAAGATGATCGCGTAAAATGCCATGTAGGACGACGTTGATTTTCATGGGTTGGTTTGATAGTTTGTTCGTTTGATGGTTGGTTTGTTGATGAGTTATTTTAGCGGAAGTTGACTATCTTGTACAAAAGATACAGTCTCTTGTTGAACGATATCAGTTAATAACTACTGCTAACAAACCCATTTCCGAGCCGGAACTTTAAAGTAAAAAAGCCGGTGCTCGCTCTACTTGCGATTCCGGCTTTTTGGTAGTTTCCATTTCTTCTATCTTTAGAAAATTCCGAAAATTGTTTCCATTTTAATTGTCCTTTCGCTTAAAGTTTTTTTGTTAGGTGTAAATTCTTTTATCCTTAGAAAATTCCGAAAATAGTTTCCATTTTAATTGCCCTTTCGCTTAAAGTTTTTTTGTTAGGTGTAAATTATTCTATCTTTAGAAAATTCCGAAAATTGTTTCCATTTTAATTGTCCTTTCGCTTAAAGTTTTTTTGTTAGGTGTAAATTCTTTTATCCTTAGAAAATT
>JAGRBZ010000186.1 GCA_020433805.1 Anaerolineae bacterium | reverse complement strand
CCATCCGGTTTCAACACGCGATGGAGTGCCGATAGCACCTGCGGCTTGTGGCGAAACTGCCAAAAAACCGAATTACAAACGATACGATCCACCGGCTCGATAATAATGTCGGCTACCGCTGCCGCATCGGCCCGAACAAACATAACCCGGTTCGAGGTAATTTTCTCACGAGCAACATCTAACATCGGGCCGGATATATCCACCCCAAAAACATGCCCCTGGCCTTGAAGCGCTGTCAACACGGCTTGGGTGGTCACTCCGGTGCCACAGCCCAAATCGAGTACTCGCATTCCCGGTTGAATATCGGCCTGCTCAACCATAACCCGACTAAGCTCCTGATACATGGTTGTCTTTTCCGTGAAGATTTGGTAACGCCGGGCCGTCTCAACCTCAAGCCAGGCGGTATTCGATGTGTGATCATCCATGGTGTGGAATTATACAGCACCCGTACGAACGACCAAATTTGTAGCCATATCAGCAGAACTGTGATAGACTTCTCCACAGATTTTGACCAAATGCTGTGTTGTTCCTTTTGACCACAAACATTCAAGTCCGCAAACAATTTAAACATGGAGCGCTCGTTGCTGTCTTAGCTCTGTTTGGCGTGTTGGCAACTGCCTATAACCTGACGCTACCACTAGGCGAGGTCAGCGATGCCAGCGCCCACTTTGCCCTTATCCGCTTCATCGCCGAAGAAGGGCGGCCACCCTTAACGCTGGCCGAACGCTCGGAAGTGGGTATTAAAGGGGATGCCTCGCCGGTATATCATGGCCTGGTAGCGCTAATAACCCAACACGTCGATATCTCTGCCTTCCCGGAACTGCCCCGCATGAACCAGGCCGACGAACGGGCCATCCCCGACGACCAGCGCATGATCCTGACCTACTTCCACACCGAGGATGAAGCCTGGCCGTTTAAAGGCATAGCTTTGGCCTGGCACCTGGCCGGGTTAATGTCGATCCCCATGGGTATGGCGACCATCATCGCCGTTTATCTTACCATATTGGTTATGGTTCCGGACCGGCGTTATTTTGCTTTGGCGGCTGCGGCTTTTGTTGCTTTTCTGCCGCGCTTCATCATCAGCAGCGCCGTTATTAATGATGATAATCTCGTTTTCCCGCTAATCGCCTTTGCCCTCTATGTGCTTATAAAAATTATTCATGGTGATGAACAACGCCGTATGTTTATCATCCTCGGTGTACTGATTGGCCTGGCAGCTATTACCAAATACCACAGTCTCATCCTCTTACCTGAAGCAGCCCTGGTCATGCTCATTCTCGGCTGGCAGCGCGGCTGGGGATGGAGCGCTACCATCCGCCGTGGGTTGTGGCTGCTGGCCGCTTTTGGGGTAACATCGGGCTGGTGGTTGGGCTTTATCCTCGTCAAATTCAATGATATTGAAAATGCCGGGCTTATCAGCGGCCTGGCAGCCCCCTTTGGCGATCCGGTGGTAACCGAAGGTTCCACCTATCTGTTTAGCACAGAATTCAACACCCTTTCCCTTTGGGAATTTGATTATTGGCTCAGTTGGACGTTTCGCTCATTTTGGCTGCACTATAACGGTCTCGACAGCGGTATGCAGGTGTTAGGGCAGCAAACGATGTACTGGACTGTGTATGTTCTGTTTAGTGGCTTGATGATCATCGCGCTTATGGGATTGCTCATCAAAAGCGTCTCCACTATTAAAAGCATCGTCAAAACGCCCCAAAGTGTACAACTCTGGCAGCTCGATTACAGTCTGCTGGCCGTTCACTTCCTCATTTATCTGGGTCTCATAATTCTGCGTTATATGCTGTTTCCGGCATGGTCTACCTCACAAGGACGCCACTTTTATCCGGCGCTCACTTCAATTGCGTTCTTTTGGACATTGGGCCTGGATACAGTCCAACAGCAAATTGCAAAATCCTCTAATAAAAAGTTCGTTGGCGGGTTTTTTAACGACGACAAATTGTTAGTTATCATCAGTGCAGGCATACCGCTCCTTATCAGTAGTATTGTCATACCTCTATTTTTCTGGCCGGTCTATTATCCCCTTTTACCTATCACAACTACCCATCCCGATAATGCCTCTATTACCCACCGCCTCACCTACCAGTTTGCCGATGAACTCCGTTTTGAAGGCTACGACATTCACCAAACCGATTCTCAACCCGGTCAGGCTATCCCCCTCACCTTTTACTGGCGAACCCGTCTCAAGCAAAATCAAGATTATCTCATGCAAACGTGTCTACACGATAGTGCCGGGGCCGTAGTAACCTGCCACCAAAGTCACCCGGTCAACGGCCGCTATCCTGTTCGTGCCTGGGAAGAGGGCTATCTAATTCGCGATGAAGTTTATGTGCCAACACCCACCTGCCTAAGTTTAGGTGAATACGAACTTCGCCTATCTGCCATACCGCTAAGTTTTGAAACCCTAGAACCTTCAATTGATGAATCAATTCCTCCTCAGCCGCCGCTATCCTTAGGCTCGATACACATTGCCGGAACCCCTACTCCAATCGATTCACCTGTGCTATGGACAGACAACATTCACTATGCGAAAGCAGATGCGTTTCAGATTCGTCAAACCCTCACTGTGTTGGAAAAAGGTAATTCCGTAGATCCTGCCCTCATTCATAACACTGCTGCTGTCCCGTGGCGACCCTTTAGTCACGACATCGTATACACTTGTCCCGACGGAACCGCCGTTTCAACCTACAGTTTTATCACCCATCCAGGCCTCGAACCTGGCTTGTATCGCCTTGAAAACCCCAACCCAAAAACCGCTTCAAATATCCAGGTCGATGTTCATACCCGCGCTCGTAACTTTACTGTGCCGGATGATGTCGGCACCGCAGTAGGTGCGACATTTAACAACAAAATCGAGCTACTGGGCTACAAACTCGACTCCTCTCCCCGCTCGCCGGGCAGCGTCATAGAAATTACAACCTATTGGCGCTCACTGGCAACGATGAGCCACAGCTACATCGGCTCTTTTCATCTGCTCGATAATACCTTGACTATGTGGGCCCAAAGCGACAGTCCACTCGGTAGCGATTACCCCACGGTGCTGTGGTCACCCGGCGAGGTTATTACCAGCACTTACAAACTGCCGATCAACCCGTTTGTAACCGCAGGGCAGTACCGCATAAAATTTAGCGTTTACAATTATAATGAAGGGAACTTCAATTTTTTACCGGCAGTGGGAGGAACCGTGCCTGAACCGGTCACCGATTTGTATTTAGCCCAGCTTCGCATTCTGGACCCGGCTCGACAGTCGCCACCCGAGGCCGTGATGAACGTTAAACTGGGCGATGAAATACAGCTTCTGGGATATACCATCGAAAACAAAACCATAACATCATCCGAACCGATACGGATGGCTCTCTTTTGGCAAGCCACACAGCCGGTTGCTCATGATTATACAGTCTTCACTCAATTAATCGGTCCCGACGGACAAGTGTGGGCCCAGCAGGATAACCAGCCCCAAGGCGGCAGCTTTCCCACCAGCGCGTGGTCGCCCCGCGATACGGTGGTTGATCGCTACGAACTTCCGATCAATGAAGGTGCGCCGCCGGGACAGTATCAACTGCTGGTCGGCCAGTATGATCTCAACACCGGCCAGCGTTTGCCTGCTGTCGATGCCGATGGGCAGCGTTTACCGAATGATGCTATCATACTGACGACCATAACGTTAGAGTAAATGAAGAGCAAATAACGCTCTAACTCCCCTTCCGTAACTCGGCCCCCAAACTGAATTCCTGCAAGATCACAGCATCATCCATAACCTGAGAACGATCTTCGCTAGTAACTGACAACCGCTGTCCGGTTTCAAAACTATACAGCCCTGTAATGAGATGATATGTCCCCGGTGCCAGCGTTTCCGGCAGTGGCAAATCAAAGGCATCGATCACGATCTCTCTTGGCTGCCAGCTTGAGGTGGGGTACTGTCCCGCCAGCGGTTGCGAGTCCCAACCGGTTACACGGTTCCCTTCGCTATCGAGCAGCTGCACAAAAGCTGTATAACCTTCGGCTACGGGGTCGATGGCTCGCCAATGGAGCCGCACCCGCAGCGTCGAGGCACCGGCCTCAAGCGGCGAAAGCGCGTAGCCTAACAATTCTATTTTGTTGCCTAATTTGGCTTGAAGCGGTATTTGGGGCGTGCGTGGATCGACTCCATCACCGGTCACATAAAATAAACCCAACACTACCTGATTGCCCTCGACCGGGACACCCTTGCCATCGCGAACCGGCACGCGCTTGTTCGTACTATAATCGAACAGGCCCACTCGCACTAAGTAAGGCCCCGGTTCGGCATCCGCTCCCAACCAGATAATATGCTGATCGGGAATGACGCCGCCGGGACGCCAGCGATGTTCATCGTACAGCGAGCTGTCCGTCCATTGGGCGATAGGATTACCGTGTCGATCAATTAGTTGAACAAACTGAGTACGCGGATACGGCTGGCCGACCAAACTTTGCCAGTACAGATTCAACACCGGCGATTGCCCCGGCTGAACGACCGACGGCCAAATTTCATAGCCGGACAGTCGAACTTCATCGCCAAAGTTGTAATCGACATGTGCCGTTGACGGCCAATCGGTGAGTTGAGCCGACAGCGGTTTCAGGCTTTCATACGGTGTAAAAAGCGCGATAGTATCAGTATCGGCCGGATTACGAAGTTCGACCGCCGGGCCGGTGGGTGTCAGTGTAGAGAATACGTCCGGCGGCTGAGGACGCATTACGTAGGCCAGTCCTTGTCCGGAGGCATCGCGGGTTAGCCAAACCATAGCCGAAGGTTGCTGTTCCGGCTCGCGAACCAGCACCACACCACGATCCGCTGTGACTGGCGGAGGTTCGCTGACTTCCTTAAAGTCATCAAACAGCATAAAACGCACGGAGGGATGCTCGTACAGATAAAATGGGAGCAGGACATCTTTGCCCTGCGACTCATCAATTACGCGTTGAGCCAAATCGACAAAGTGACCGTGATAGGCTTCGTAAACGGCCGGTTCATTGGCCCAGCGCCAAAAATAGCCATAAGCCGTCCCGCCGCCGCTGATGATAAAAATCAAGGCAAGGAGACCCGCTTGCACAGCAAAATTGGGCGATGATTTCAGCCAGCGCTGAGTAATCCAGGTGATCAGCGTCACCAGCCCCAGCGCCATAATAACGTAATAAAACGGCAGCATCGCCGAAATCCGAAGGGTGCTTATGCCAGATGATAACGGTGCCGGTATCCAGGTAATCACTAAACCGATCAACAGAAAAAGGTGAGCCGGTTTACGAATACGCACTATGATAGTGGCCAATCCCACACCAAAGCCGAGCAAATTAAGCCCGTTGAAACCGGACTGCCCCACAATGTTATGCCGCCAGGTGTCGCTTGAGGTGTCGATAAAAACCCGCAGCGCATTAACCAGTTGCCCGACGGCACTTGCCTCGCCCCGCGCTGCGCGGTTGAGAATAAAAACATCGCCGCTGCGAAAGAAAAAGGTGACCGGATCATTAAGAATAAAAAGGCCAAGCGGAATAAAAACCACAAACGAGAGTAGTGCCATCACCAAAAGCCCCTGCCACAGCGAACGTCGTGTTGCGCGAAACCGATCTGTGGGGGTGGCCCTGGCAGCGATTATGGTCCACGCCAAAACGAACAGACCGAAAATCAGCGGCAGCAAGCGCGAGGCAAAATAGGTGTATTGGGCCAGGCCCAAAGCAATTCCGGCGGCAGCAAAAGAAGCCATCGACCGTCGCCGGCAGCCCTGCCAAAAGAGCGTCGCGGTCAAAACCACAAAAAAAGGCAGTAAGGATGACTCATACACCGTGCGACTCATGACAACGTGCCACATTGAAAAAGCCATACTGGCCGCCGCGATGAGCGCCAGCCAATAGCGATCCCTTCGATCGGCAAAGAGGAGCAAGACAAAGGGGTACATCAAGGCAATGAACAGAACGTTCACCATCGGTGCGGCCAGCCGGGCGGCGTAGGGTGTCAGCCCCCAACCGGTCATGGCTATCCCGGCCAAGTACCCGATCATCGGGTGACGCCCAGTGTTGCTGACAAAATACGCGGTCGGCGTTAGGGTTTTGACTATCCACAAGCCATCGAGGGCATTATACGCTTCATCGTAGTAAAAGCCGGGCGGTAACTCGGCCAGCCGCCAAAAGCGAAGCCAGGCCGCGCTCAAAATAATCAAGAGCATCAGGCCGGTACGAAGCCATTTTTTGCGGGCAAAAAGGTTAGATGAAACAGGCATAACAGCGGATTATACTTGAGGCAGTTTTTTCTGGCGAATGGAGGAAAATGAGGAATGAAGAATAGAGGTTGAAGAATAGAGATTGGAGACGGGAGATTGTTTGTTGTAATCTCCCTGTCTCCTAATCCCTTTAACGCTTAATCGTTTTTCTTACCGCTTGATGGCCACAACATGCGCGCTGAAAAGGCGAACATCGTCAGGCACGGTTTCCCAATCGACATCTTTAGTCAGGGCTTCGCGGCTGTCGGCATCGAGCGAGTCGAGGTTTTCGATGCCGTAGGATTGGCGCGATGTGACCTCAACATCGGCAAAACCGGCGGCGCGCAATTTACCAAGATAAATTGTCTGGTCGAGCGCACCGGTAATGCATCCGGCCCAGGCATTGATGTTCTGGCGAAGTTGCTCCGGAAACTCCCCTTCCGTCACCATATCCGACACGGTAAAGCGCCCGCCCGGTTTCAATACCCGAAATGCCTCGCGGAAAACAGCATCTTTATCAGGCGAAAGGTTGATGACGCAGTTGGAAATAATAACGTCGACACTATCACTATCGACCGGCAAATCTTCTATTTCGCCCTTGCGGAACTCAACATTGGTAATACCCATTTTGGCTTTATTTTGATTGGCAACGTTGAGCATACTATCGGTCATGTCAACGCCAATGACATACCCGGTTGGGCCAACGGCTTTGGCCGACAAAAAGCAGTCGATCCCACCGCCGGAGCCAAGGTCAAGGACAGTTTCGCCCGGCTGCAGACCGGCAATTGCGGTTGGGTTACCACAGCCAAGAGAAATACCGGTAACGGTCTCCGGCAAATCGACCAGATCGTCTTGTCCATAGAGTGCTTCTGCCAGACTCGCTGCGGCTGTATCGGTTGGACTGCAACAGCTTACGCCGTCGGCAACCTGGTAGAGTTCACCCTGGCCTTCGGTCGGAGCGCAGCCAACCGGCCCGCAGCAGCCCGAATCTGAGCTACCTTGAATTTCAATGACGGACTGTATTTCTGCCGGGTTCAAACGATCGGCAATAGCTCCGTAGCGTTCTCTCACTTTTTCCTTCATTTGGTTCATTTTTTCGGACATAATTGTCTCCTTTCATTAATACATATATAAATACATCTATATGTTAAAGCAAAAAAATTTATCCGGATTCTTCTTCTGCTTCGACTAACTCGGTTAAGCTAATCTCTGTGGGAACAAACTTGGTAAAAAGTATACCGCAGCACTCTACGATGTTGGCCTGATTAGCTTGATAATAGACCTGTTTACCATCACGGCGACTGGTCACCAAATTGGCTTGCTTGAGAAAATTAAGATGATGCGAGATCGTAGGCTGCGATACATTAAAGGTATCGACCAGATCACTCACACATTTTTCGCCTTCTGTTTGAAGAATTTCTAAAATACGCTGGCGGGTTTGATCGCCCAACGCCTTACAGAAAGCAACCATATCAAAATTTGTCATTGTGTTTCAATCACTATCAAATAGACAATTATAAATATGTCGATATATTAACCGATAAAAAAAGGCTTGTCAAGAGGACAAACCTTAAATTTTATAAAGCGGTCAGCTTTTAGCTGTCAGCCTTCAGCTCTTTGACTATTTCAGCCAAAATTCGGTTGACAGAATCTACAAGGATGAGTCGGCATCACCTTTCGTGACAAGGCTAACGACTGATAGCTGAAGGCTGATCTAAAAATGAAGCTGTATATTTGGAACTTTCACCGGCTCGGCAGCCTGCTGGCCATTTTCACCAGCAACCAGCGTATTAAGGGCGGCCAAAATCGGCTCTAATTCGCGACCGTTAACGGCTGCTGCTTCGGCCAAGCTTTGGCGATCATCAACCGAGCAGCTTGAACAGCCGCCCAGATGAAAACCGGCTAAAACTTGCTGAGCCTGTGGATGAATGGTCATAATTTCACCGATTTTCATCTCAGGGTTAACTTTCAAATCTCCTTGAAGCTTGAGTATTTCAAACTTTAGAGCCATAATCTCTTTTTCTACGTTTTCCTGAACATCAATGTTCTCGCGGCGTAAGTTGTAAATACGGCTGTTGGTTTCCGACAGTTTATCGCGTAAAGCTGCGTTTTTCTTATGGCACATCCAGGCCATACCTAAACCAATCACGCTAATTAGCAAAGCGATATACACCATTATTTCTTCTCCGTGATATTTTCTCTATAATAAGAATAGGATAAAGCGGGATATTACACTACAAAACCAATCGCTTGAAGGGCATCAAACATCATAGAGCGAATGCTAAATATACCACAGCCCGCTTTCTACTGTCAACAAACAATTGATTTTTTATAAATTTTATGATATATTTTCGCAATATCATTTACGTTAAAAAGCAGTAAGGCACGAAACGGTTATGGAACTGCACCAAACGCGTCAGAAGATTATAGAGTATTTGAAAGAAAAAGAGCAAGCTACGGTTGATGAATTGGCCGACGTAGTAAGCCTCACACCGATGGCGGTGCGTTATCACCTTAACGTTTTACAAAAAGACAATTTAATAACCGCGCCCGCAGTTCGACGGCCTAAAGGTCGAGGCCGACCTCAGCAGGTCTATGCGCTAACCGAAGCCGCCGATGATCTTTTTCCCGTAGATTATTTTGGGCTAACCGATTATCTTCTTGACGAGTTGAGTATGCAGCTTGGTGATGAGGGTATTTATCAAATTTTTTGTCGTATTGCCGATCGTCTAGCCGGTGAAGCACCACCGGCCCGTCACAATCAAACGATTGCCGAGCGTCTGGATGAAGTTGTGACGTTTTTACAGGGCAAAGGTTTTGTTGTTGAGTGGGAAATGGAGGGCAATAACTATGTAATTCATGCCCATTCTTGTCCTTATCGCCAGGTGGCCAAAGATCATGAAGAAGTGTGCCTGCTTGATAAACGTATTATTAGCTTTATGCTCAACACGGAGCCGGTGCGCACATCCTGTCTAAGCAGCGGGAATACATACTGTACATATCAAATCTCAGAGCCGATTCAATTAATCGTCGAACCTTCTTAAGCCAAGTTTTTCCAAAATAAACAATTATAAGCCACCCCAAACGGTTATTAGCCGACAGTTATCCGTAAACCGTAATTTGGTGTATCATACCTACGGGCCACGAATAAAAATGCTAATACCATAGCCAAGGTGGCTTAAAAAAGAGAAGGGTTATGTTATTTTAACATATCGCCTTTCCAATTTCGTAAGGAGCTAATCGTCAATGAAAGACAGTTTTGGCCGCGAAATCAACTACCTTCGCGTTTCCCTAACCGACCGGTGCAACTTACGCTGTGTTTACTGCATGCCTATGCACGGTCTCACCTTCGTCCCCAATCCCGAGCTTCTCAGCGCCGACGAGTTGGAAAAAGTCGTCCGTGCAGCGGTTGAGGTTGGTTTTAAAAAAATTCGACTTACGGGCGGTGAGCCGACTCTACGACAAGACGTTGTAGAGATTGTTGAGCGATTCCACCGTATCGACGGCATCGAGCAGGTGGTGATGACGACGAACGGTTACCGCTTACCTTACATTGCCAAAGATTTGGTCCGAGCCGGACTGAAACGGGTAAATATCCATGTCGACTCTCTGAACAAAGACACCGTTTCCAAAATCATGCGGCTAGGCACATTCGATAAAGCTTGGGCCGGCATCGAAGCGGCTGAAAAAGCCGGGTTGACGCCCATCAAGCTTAACGCCGTTATCACCCGTGGCTATAATGATGATGCAGCGATTGAGATGTCACGCTTAACCTTGACGAAACCGTGGCAAATTCGCTTTATCGAGTTGATGCCATTCGGCGGGCCAACCGAGATCCAACTTGACCATTATGTATCCAGCGATGAGACAAAGGGCCGAATAGAGCGGGAACTGGGTCCGCTCTTTGAAGTCAACGGCGGCGATTTAGACGGCGAAGCGCGAGTCTATCGCCTGGCGGGGGCTGAAGGCACAATTGGCTTTATCAGCCCCATCAGCAATCCCTACTGCGACGGCTGCAACCGGCTGCGTCTCACGGCCGATGGCCGGATGCGCCTCTGCCTGCTATCCGATAAGGAGATCAATTTTAGAGATACACTGCGCAACGGCGGCACGCACCAAGATTTAGTGGCGCTATTTCAACGCGCCATCCGCGCGAAACCGGTTGGGCACCAGCTTAAAAACGGTGTCTTTGCCGCCAATCGGACGATGAGCCAGATTGGTGGGTAACGAAAAAACAGGGGTTAAAGTCTGAGATGATTAGACAGAATTCACACGATTTGAAAGATGTAATCAGATAAAAATCTTTTTAATCCTGTAAATTCTGTCTAAATTTTATTTGACAAACCCAAGTTTATGGGTATACTTCATCTTTGCTGCGCGGGGCTGTAGCTCAGCTGGGAGAGCGCGACAATCGCACTGTCGAGGTCAGGGGTTCGAATCCCCTCAGCTCCACCAGGCAAACCGCAGTTAACAATTAATCAACCATAACCCGTCTATTTAACACGGGGCTGTAGCTCAGCTGGGAGAGCGCTTGAATGGCATTCAAGAGGTCAGGGGTTCGAATCCCCTCAGCTCCATCGTAACCTATAATAAAACCTCTGCACGTGTTGCAGAGGTTTTTTGATTGCTCTTTTGTCTATTTTTCGGTACAATAGCGCAAACCCAACAAACGGAGCTTATTCGATGGCGATTCCCAAGTCTGAAGTAATTTGGTTTGACGGCAAATTTGTTCCCTGGGACGAAGCAAAAATTCACGTTCTGTCCCATGTATTGCATTACGGCACCAGCGTATTTGAAGGCATCCGGGCCTACCAAACGCCAACCGGCCCAGCTGTTTTGGGCTTAGGTGCCCATGTCAAACGCTTTTTCAACAGTTGTAAAATCATCAACATGCCCCTGCCCTTTACCCAAGAAGAAGTTTCACAAGCCATTGTTGATACCGTCGCTCACAATAAGCATAACGCCTGTTATATTCGCCCGCTAGCTTTCCGAGGTTACGAAGTGTTAGGTGTCGACCCCCGCGCATGTCCGGTACAAATGATTATTGCGACCTGGGAATGGGGAGCCTATTTGGGTGCCGACGCCCTTGAGAAGGGAGTTGATGTTGCCGTGAGTAGTTGGCGGCGTATGGCTCCCGACACGCATCCGGCGATGGCTAAAACCGGCGGCAACTACATCAACTCGCAGATGGTGGTGATGGAGGCCAAACGGCACGGCTATATCGAGGGTATCGTGCTCGATACCCAGGGTTACGTCAGTGAAGGCAGTGGTGAGAATATTTTTGTCGTATTAGACAGCAAAATCTACACCCCTCCGGTCGGCAACTCCATTTTAATGGGAGTCACCCGTCACTTTGCCATCACCTTAGCCAAAGAAAAAGGCTACCCCGTTATCGAACAACAAATTCCGCGCGAAATGCTCTACATTGCCGATGAAATCTTTTTCACCGGTACTGCCGCCGAGATCACGCCGGTTCGCAGCGTCGATGCCATCGAAATCGGCAGCGGTTCTCGCGGCCCCATCACGGAAGCCATTCAGCAAGATTTCTTTTCGATTATTACCGGTGAGGTTGAGGATCGCTTTGGCTGGCTAACCCCCGTGAAGTAAGAAGTAAGAATGTAGAATGTAGAATGTAGAAAACAGATTTCCCAATGCGTACGTGTTGGGATTTTTTTATGGGAATTTTCTATGCTAGTGCTATTACAATTGTTTACCTACCTAAAGTCAGGTGTTCTTTCCCTAAATTTTTGCTATAATTAATCCAACCGACCAACCAACGCCCTAACTCCATCAACGCTACAAACTCTACGAACTCTATAAACGCTACAAACTTAATAGAGGAGACCCCAATTGAATACCCTGTTCAATAAACTACGTTTGAAATGGTTTATAGCCAGACGAACCCTCGGCTATACCGAAGATTACGTTGAGCATCTCTACCGGATCTACCTCAACCACACCAAAATCATCCACTTTCGAGACGGCTATCCCGTCTACTCTCTGTCGACGCCGGCGCTATTTAGTAAACCGGCCGCCAATTTCCTGGCGCGGAGTTTGTACCGCAGCATTCAAAATAAGAACTTCCCCAACCTGATGAGCTTTGCTGTCAACGATATTTGTGATGCGGCGTGCGAGCATTGCAGCTTTTTCACCGGTGTCGATGACTCGACAAGGGCGGTGATGTCCGTTGATCAATGCCGACGCGTTATTCGCCAGGCGCTGGATTTGGGTGTCTCGATCATTAACTTTGTCGGTGGCGAGCCGCTGCTGCGTAAAGACCTGCCGGACATCATCAACAGCGTCGATAAAAGCCAGGCATCGACCGTACTCTTCACCAACGGCTCTCAGTTAGCCGAGCGGGCGGTGGAATTGCGTCGGGCGGGGCTTGACAGCGTCTATGTCAGTATCGATGCAGCCAGTGCCGAGCAGCACGATCAGTTTCGCGGCAAGCCGGGTTTGTTCAACAAAGCGATGGAAGGCATCGCCAAAGCTAAAGCGACAGGGATGACTATCGGCCTATCCTGCTCAATTAGCCCCGAAAGCTTCGAAGCCGGCGCGTTGGATCGCATCATCGAATTAGGCAAGCAAATCGGCATCCACGAAGTGCTGATTTTCGACACGATGCCGACCGGGCGCTACCAGCACCGCACCGACCTGATCGACAATACGGACTGGGTCGAGACGATGATCGACAGCCTGCGCCCTTATAATGAGGACCCCAGCTATCCGGGCGTCATTTCATTTGCCTATATGACCAGCCACCGCAGCGTGGGCTGCTCGTGCGGCACCAGTTATTTATATGTCTCTCCCTACGGCGACATCATGTCGTGCGATTTTAACCATGCCAAATTTGGCAACGCGCTGGAGACACCGCTCTACAAAATTTGGGACGATCTCTCCAGCCGCCCCGAGTTTCAGCAGGCCAAATGGGGCGGCTGCAAAATCAAAAGCTCGGATTTTTTGGGGAACGGACATCATCAGGCAACCAACGGGATTAAACAACCGGTCAAACAATAATATCACCGTAGTGCGTAATGCGTAGTGCGTATTAGACAGTTCTTAACTACGCACTGCCTTTTAGGGAGAATTCACAATGCAAACCTTGCTCAACGCAGCGCCAACGCTGACAACCTTCCTGTCACCGCCCTTTGCTCCACCATGCGGCAACTTGGCGATTTTTGAGAAATATCCCAACTTGCTAACAAGCTGTGCCTTCGACAAAACCGCGACCGGACCGATTATCGCGTTTGAGATCTTTATTCTTGTTGGCACCATTGCCGCGCTCTTTATTCTGCGGCGCTTTACCGACAAAGTTTGGCAGCGCTACGCCATCGTTGCGGCGGGGGTGCTCATCTTCGAGTTTTTCACCACGCCGATGTGGAATAACCACAATATGGGGCCGTGGGCATATGTCTACCAGGATGTCAGTTGGATTTTGATGCTGGGCTGGAGTACGCTGGTGTTGGGAACCGTAGTGTTGGTCGATCATTTTTTGGCGCAGATGCGGGTCTGGCAGCGCTTTGTGGCCTACCTGGTTGTTTTAACCATCTTGGTCATATTTTTTGAAGGGCTGGTGATCAACCTGGGCATTCGCACCTACTCACCGGAGGTTCAGGCCGTTTTTTGGGGGCCGAAAATCTTCGGGGTCAATATCGAAGTGTTGTACTATGTGCCTGTTTTTATGGCGCTGGTCATCAGCTTTTACAAATATTGGAGCCTGAGCCTGGACGATGCGCTAATTGCACCGGTTAAAAAACGGCACTGGCTGGGCAGCTTTGTTATCTCGCTACTGGGCGTTTTTCTGTTCGAGTTGATGATCGAGCCGATGGTCATCAATGCCAATTTACCGGCCTGGTCTTACATTTATCACGATGTCAGTTTTTTGATGACCGGCTTGTGGGTTTTGATCATCTGGCTGACCCTGTACGCTGTTGACCGGCTGCTCATCAACTTTGGTCTCGTGACCCGCTTTCTGGTTTACCTGGGGGTTATTGGGGTTCTTGTACTGCCGATTGAGGCCTGGTTTATCCACAACGGCTACCGCCTTTACGGGCCGAGCGCTACCGCCAACTTTACGGGCTTTGAAACGATTTTTACGAACGTGCCGGTCGAGGTTGCTTTTGCGGTGCCGCTCTACTTAGCTCTGGTTATTACCTTTATTCGCTTTTGGGAAATCAATCTGGAAAATCCGTTCGAAAACGAAATTTGATCCATTCGGGAGTTCACGATGAGCAATCCTGTTTATCAAGCACTAAAAAAAGCACTCATTCTATCCCCCCTGGCTATTCCTATCGGGATAGTCCTATCGTATGGAATACTCGTCATTTTTATGGGCGATACGGGCGGCGCATTTGCCCTGATGGCCTTTTCGATTATTTGCACTGCCGGTATCAGCTTGATTGTGTGGGTGCCTATTTGGTACGGTTTGGGCTATCTTGTGCTTCTCCTGGTGCAGATGCTCCTTAAGGCTGTCGGTGTTGATGTTCCGGCGATGTTCACGCGTTCGGAGAAATCGGATGCGCCTTCTACCGAATTGCAAAGCACCTCTAAAAGTCCCGACACCAAAGAGACCGATTCATCGAACCTGACGAAAGATCAGGTCGCACTGATGAACTATATTCGCAAAGCCAAACAAAAGGGGTTGAGCAACGACGCCATTACCCGTAATCTGGGCCAAAATGGCTGGAATATTGATAGTATTAGCCAAGCGCTTCGGTTGGTGGAGCAGGGGTAAAAAGAGATTGGAGATTAGAGATTGGGATCAGCATCCCAAGTAAGCCAGAGCGAAGCGGAGGCTGTATCGAGGGGTGCGGCTACAACACTAATCCGGGGCCAACCCACACCCCTCGATACGGTCTCGTAAACTCGCCCTACTCGGGATGCTACTAACTTAGTGGCCGTGATGCTCTGTACCCAGTCTCCAATCTCCAGTCTCTGATCTCTAGGCCCTATTTTCGCTTCAAGAAATTGAGCGGCATAGCCGGCATAATCATGCTGTGGGCCACGCTGAAGCGTTTGGGGTGAATGGTCGAAATTTGGCTCATAATGCGGGTGTAATCGTCGGTGGCACGATCTTCATCGCCGACAGCAGCATAGGAGTCGCCGCGATTTTCGTAAGCGTGGGGATGTTCGGGGTTGAGTTGGATCACTTTGCCATAATCGGCAATAGCGGCTTCGTACTGACGAAACTCGCGCTGGAGATTGGCCCGGTTGTAGTAGGCATACACATAATCTTTGTTGAGCGTGATGGCCCGATTGAAGTCGACCAGGGCCAGCTTATAATTTTTCGACTCACTGTGGGCTACGCCGCGATTGACGTAGGCCGCCACAAACTCGGGGTCCAGCTCGATGGCCTGGTTGTAGTCGCCAATTGCCTCCTCATTGCTCCCCATCCAGATGTAGGTATTGCCCCGATTAAAATAGGCATAGACATTATCAGGATCGAGTTCCAACGCCTTGCCATAATCGGATCGGGCCTGGGCATAATCGCGCAGGCCGGTGTAAGCAATGCCCCGGTTGACGTAGGCCGCTACGAAATCGGTGGCATAATTGAGGGCGCGGGTACAG
>JAGRBZ010000185.1 GCA_020433805.1 Anaerolineae bacterium | reverse complement strand
TTACCGGCGACAAGCGGATCGCTTTCCAGCAGGGTACCAAATGTCGCCGTAGCGCGAACCAGTTCGAGCAGGCGCTCCTGGTGGGTGGTCCCTTTCGCTATTTTCTGCTGGGCCAAAAGACCGAAGCGACCGTCACTGTAATCCATCGCATAATTGATTTCATGGGTAATCAGCATAATGCCAGGGCCTTCGGGCACGTGCCGATAGTCGGCCACATCGAGCAGAACGCCGGGCAGCGTTTGATGGCGAATCCAGGCGTGGAAAATGTCGATAAAGACAGCATCATCAATATCCGTGTCCGGTCGAGCAAAGAACTTTACGCAAAATCGTTCAATATTCATCGTCATCTCCCCTATGCTTTAACGGCTGTCACTTTACGCGACACAAGATTCTTGAATGGATTGACCGGCTCTGACAACTGGGCGGCCTGAAGCCGGTCGTTGCAGGCGTGTGACGCTTCGATAAAGAGGCCGGTTTCTTCAATTAAGCGCAGGGCAATGTCCAGCGTCTTGGGATCATGGCGATGTTTGTAGGCATTGAAGAGGTAGTGCGCAAATTTACCCTTAGCAAACGGGTCAAAGAACAGTTCCGTATCGTAAAAACGTGTTCTAAACTCTTGTAGAATAACATCCGGATCGTTGGAAATATCGATATCCTGAACTTTAATCAACGCCTGGGCAGCGCTGACCATCGCATCTAAAGCCAGCTCAGCCGCTTTGTCGACACTAGCCTGGTCAGTCGTTTTTTCGATAGCAACTTGGGCTTCAAAATGCAGACCTTCCGCCAGAGCAATTCCGAAGTCGGTTAAGCTAACAACCTCACCGGCACACTCGCCCACTCCAATGTCGCCGATGGTGAATTCGCGGGCATCGGCCCAATCGGCATAATAGGAGCGATCTTCATTATAAGAGGGTACTGTGGTGAACGGCGCAATTTCTTCTTTGATTTCTTTTTTACCCCGACGGGCAATGTACTCGCGGAACTTCTCGCCGTTTTGGCGGTCGCGCATATAAATGCTTAACAGGTGATCGACCACTTCCGGCACGCGCTTGGAGGGGATAGCGCCAAACGTTTGGCCGTAGTGAGCTGCGTTGTTATCCCACTCACCGCCCAAAACAAGCTGGAAGTGCGGCACGCGGAAACCCTTCACGTTTCGGCTGGAGCCGAAGAAGCCGATTTCAGCGACGGTGTGCTGGCTGCATGAGTTGAAGCAGCCGCTGGCCTTGATACGTATATCGCGTACGGCTTCGTCGTACTGCAGGTTTTTGGCAGCCAGCCGCTCGCGAAGTTCACCGGCCAAACCGCGTGAGCTGGCAATACCCAGCTTGCAGGTGTCGGTACCGGGGCAAGCCGTGACATCGACAATCGATTCAGCGCCAGGGGCATGCAGATTGATCTCGCGGAGCGCTTGATACAATGCCGGCAAATCAACTTCATAAATCCAGCGCAGCAGAATGTTTTGCTCAACGGTGGTGCGGGCGTTGTCGCCGGTAAAGCGGCGCGTGATGTCGGCCAGGCGTCGCATTTGCTGCGAGGTAATATCGCCCAGCGGCAGAGCCAGCGTTACGGCCACAAATCCTTCCTGGCGCTGCTGGTAGACGTTGGTCGATTTCCACTTTTCGAATTCTTCGCCCAGTTCAATGGCTTCGCCAGATACCGGTTCGGATAAGGCGGCTTCGTTGTAGCTTTCGATGTTTTCGAGCCAATTCGTCCACTCAGGGTCATCATCCAGGGTTTGGCGCTCTTCCAGCACCAGGCGGCGGAACTCATCGATGCCGAATTTGCTAACCAGGAATTTGATGCGGGCTTTGTTGCGGTTTTTCTTTTCGCCGTAGCGGGCGTAAATGCGAGCGATGGCTTGCGACAGCGGCAGCAGTTCTTCAGCCGGAACAAACTCATCGAACAGTTTCGCCAGATGGGGCACGGCACCCAGCCCGCCGCCAACATACATCTCGAACCCTTTTTGCTCAACGCCATCGACCACGCGGGTTTTGGCGATGAGACCCAAATCGTGCATCGACGTCAGACCACAGGGATGCTGGGCGCAGCCGGAAAAGGCGACCTTGAATTTGCGGCCAAAATCCTGCACGTCGCGGTGGCCCAGAAAATATTGGGCGGTTTCGTTAGCGTAGCCGGTCACATCAAACGACTCATCGCGGCAGATGCCGGCCAGCGGGCAGGCCGTCACGTTACGTACCGAGTTACCACAGGCTTCGCGGGTGGTAATATCCACCGCAGCCAGCCGGCGATGCATATCGGGCGCATCATCCAGCAGCATAAAGTGAAGCTGAATGTCCTGGCGGGTGGTGATGTGCAGAATGGAGTCGGAATATTCCTCGGCGATGTCGGCCAGCACATCCATCTGCTCGGTGGTCATGCCGCCGTAGGGAATTTTGATGCGCTGCATGCCGGGCGCTTCCCATTTGGTGTCGGGGCCTTTGGTTAGCTCGACGTTGGGAAAAGGAATATCTTGCGATTTCTCGCCGTCGTGGCGACGGCCATTGTCGTAGCGCTGGCCGTAAGCGCCGCGCCGCAGCCGCATTTCGGCAAATACTTTCTCATCGACCGTACCCTGACGGCGCAGTTCCATTTGGGTTTCAAATTCGTCGATCTCTTGCGCCAGGTGTAGAGGGATAATGTCACCAAAATGCGCTTTCCAGGTTGGTTCGGGTTTGTTACCGTTTTTTCCGTTTAACATATTACTCTCCTTTGAACAACGATTAAGCCTCAACCGCTTCTTGCGCGTACAGTGAAAGCAGCATATGGACTTTGGCTTCAAATAAGGCATGCTCGCCATTGCGCAGCAGGGTGACGGCATTACTTTCAATCAGGTCGTACCAAAATTCGGCGCGACGTTTAAAGGTGGGGATGCGCTCGGCCACAAGGGGACGCAGGGCCTGAGCATATTCAAGAAACTCGGCATATTCGGGGCCAAAACCCTTTTCAAACCGCTTGCGCAGCGTGGCCGCCAGGGCCGGAGCCGCTCCGCCCGTACCGATAGCGATGGTCAACTGCCCCTGGCGCACGACCGACGCCGCGTGGAAATTGCACTGGGGGATGACGTCCATGACGTTGACCAGTTGGCCGTTGGCCTGGCCTTCAGCCCAAATTTGATCGTGTACATCCTGATCGCCGGTGTTGGCGATGACCAACGCCGCACCGGTTAAGTCGCCCGGTTCGTAGGGTCGGGCCAGCCACTCGATCTTGCCTTCGGCATCGTAGCGCTGAATAGTAAGATGCGCCTTGGGCGCGATGACGCGTACCCGCGCTCCAACCTCAAGCAGCCCGTCGATTTTGCGTGCAATCTCGTGGTTCGCTCCGATCAATACAACAAGCCGATTATCTAAGACGAGATTTAGAGGATAGGTCTTCATTTAAAGCAAACTCCCGTTTTCCAAATGACACACCTTATTCTCAAAGGTGAAATCTACAAATTTATAATGGGGAATTGAATAACTCCCGTATTTGAGTTAATGTAATTAGTAAATAGTAATTGGTTATTAAGCTCTAATTACCATTTACCAATTACTAGATTTCTATGCCAGGTGAATACCGCACTCGGTTTTGGTTCTACCCTTCCAACGGCCCGACCGCTCATCGGTTATATTCGAGGTAGGGTGGGTGCAGTGGGTGCAGCCGATGCTGGCAAACCCTTGGTCATGGAGGGGGTTGTAAGGAATTTTGTGCTTAAGGATATAACTCCACACCTGACCCCGATTCCAACTGGCTAGCGGGTTAAGTTTGACCAAATCGTACTTCTTATCCCAGGTTACCAGCGGCATATTGGCCCGCGTTGGGGATTGATCGCGACGCAAACCGGTGATCCAGGCGTCGAGTTCGTGAAGGGCATCGCCTAACGGCACAACCTTGCGTAGATGGCAGCAGTGGTCGGGGGCCGACTCCCACAGAGCCGGACCGTAGGTTTTGGCTTGCGAATCCGGCGTCAAATGCGAGCCTCGAATATCCAATTGAATGGGATACCGCTGCTGAACCTGTTCCATCAAGGCGTATGTCTCATCAAAGAGAAAATGGGTATCAATCGTAATAATGCGGATACCGGGTGATAAACGAGCCAAATGGTCAAGAATAACCATTCCCGAGGGACCAAAGCTGGTTACTTGCGTAACTTTATCCCCAAAGGTGCAGAGTGACCACTCTAAGAAATCATCGAGCGAACGTGTTTCGAAATGATCGTTGAGTTGAGCGAAGTCATACTGAACCGTGAACGGGGAGGCGGTGCAAAAATTGATTTCTTCCTGGTGCATTACCAATTCCTCTGTTGCAATCATTTTTTTATACCCCTTTATCAAGAATTTTTGGCAATAAAAAACCTACACACGGTCAACGTTGACCAGCGCTCTGTCGTTTATGAAGCGACTATCTACCAAAACTTATGGAAAGCGTCACGACATTGCCATTGAACATTCATAATAGAATATTCGGCATGTTTGGCAGCTAACCATAGCCAACCTGCTTAAAAACGCGAGACTACCAATCTCTACCGGTGTAGGTATTCTGATTCAGTTGATTAACTTCGTTGTATTACAACTGTTTCAGCGAGACGGATAGACTCGCTTGGTACAGTTACAATAGAGGACCGGTGCGTCAGCCGCACCTTTTAACTGGTTTTCTGAATTCATTTTTCTCTCAACTTTGATGATGTTAGTCGTAACATTGGGAAACAAAGGACTTTGTCAACAATTGTACTTTTTTGTTTCCTAATTTTTACGCTAAAGAGGTAACAAAAAAGCCTGCCGATTTATCACGCTCGGCAGGCTTTGTGTACGCTCTAGAAAATCTGATTACAACGACGTACCCCACCAAGGTGCAGGCAAACAGAGACAACAACACATACACATACAGCTGTTGGCGAGGGTTATTTTGTTATACTTAGTGACCGATAAGTTTAACATAGAAATTAGTATACAAACTATTGTGGATAGCGCAAATATGGGTTTAATTTTTTAAGTACCGCTATAATAGCCGATTAGGCTCAATTTTGACTCAATATTTGCTTAATTTAAGCGACGGTTGCAAACCAACGCCGAATCATTTCAACCTGGAACCGATAACCACCGTTTACCGGCTCTATCAACTCCCGGCGGATGAGTAAGCGCAGGTTGCGATCAAGCTTGTCACGACATACCTGCTCGCCCAGTCGTTCCCGTTCAATAACAGCGTCTTCGCCACATGTGGCCATAAATCGAAGGATTGTTAGACCCTCTTTTTCTATTTGGTTGCGCTCGATGTCGGCAAAGAAGAAGCTACCCCGATCGAGGGCCTCAATAACCGCCAGTTCAACATCTTCTAACCGGGCCAATCGACGAACAGACGGGTCTTGCTCATTTTTTAAGGCCACAATTTCATCGCATAGAAGCTGCACCAAAAAAGGATGCCCGCGCGTAAGGGTAAAAACGCGATGGCAAGCATCCGGCTCGTAACGCAGCGGAAAATCGTTAACCGGTCGCTCTATCAGATGTATGGCTTCCTGTTTGGTCAGATAACTAATGTGTACGACCTGCACGTTGATGAGATAACTGGCCCAACGTTGAAATTCATCTTGTGTATGTGAACTGGTTAGTAAAATTTTAAATTTGGGGCGATGTTGGATCAAGTGGCGCAGCATACTCAATAATTCTCTACCATCGAGGCGACCCCGCTCGATAGCGATTTCCAGGGCCTCGAACTCATCCAGTGTAACCAGGGCTGTGTAATCGCCCAGCGTTTCTTCGACTTCATCGAGCCATTCATCAAAATAGGTAAAGGGATCGATCTGAAGCTGCTGACGAGATAACGGAGGGAAGATTAAGTCTCGCTGACTTTGAGCGGAGTTGATCATTCCACGGGCAATATTGTAGAAGAAGCCGGCATAATCATTTGCCTGTGAGGCCGGTCCTTGCAAATCGACAAATAAAGGAACGATGGTTGTGGGTAGCAGTCGGCTAAGGTTGTTGAGTAGCGAGGTTTTGCCCATACGCCGTTGACCATAAAGCAACAGCGGGGGGCGGCGGCGGTCGAGCAGCAATTTCTCGATACGGGTGCTAATGTGCGTTCGTCCAACAAAAATCTCTTGTCTTTCTGTTAGGGGAATGCCAATGACGTAAGGCGAGTCGATCTCTTGACGTGTTTCTACCGTGGCATTGAGTTGTCGTACATGAGCGGCAATGACTTGTCGCCAACGGGCTGCAATCGGTCGAAAGCGGAGCGCGTAGGGTTCGCTGCTGCGCGTTAGTTCGCGCAATAAGCCATCGAGCCTATCCTCGATAGTGCTTAAGGCTAAACGCTGATTAAAAGCGCTGGCTTGTTCTAGCGCTACGTCTACGTCCTGGCTAATGCGGCTAAAACTGCGGAGAAGCGCGCTGGCCGGCCCTGATAATTCTCCGGCGGCCAAATGCGTATGGGCCAAACTAATCGATTCGACATCGACACATGCTTCCAGACCACGGGCGTCCAGCTCTATCTGGGTAGCCTGAGCGGCCCAGCGCTGGCGGGTTGTGGCCAAATAATTCATCGCTGCCCGTCCTTCATCCGGATTACGATCCATAACGAGCAGTACATGGTCATCCAGGCCGACCATATGAAGCGGCTGGTGTTCATCCCAAAGAGCAGAATGCCAGCGTAGGCAACTTAAATTTTTTCCGGTATTGCGCACATCACGGCGATAGAGTAAAAAATTCCATCCTAAAAAGAGAGGATAGAGGACAATCGGCCCCCAGATAGGAAAGCTTAGGCCTGCTATGATACTGGATAGGTTAGGCAAAACAAGCGATCCGACATCGATATTGTAGCCAACATCTGCCCGTATAAGCCAGCCGGCACCGCAGCCCAAGGCACTGGCGGTGACTCCGCTCCAGGGTCCGGCTAAATTTTGAGCTACGATGAAGGTGGGGAGTATGAGCGCAAAGAACATACTAACATAGGCTACCATTGCATTATCAAATACAAAAGCAAGCCTTAAGGCCAGCATCACCAAAACACTAACGCCAAAACCAACCCTGACGCCACGCCACCACCCAACCACCATTAGAAGGACAAAACCAATTAAGGCACAAATAAGCGAGGGCGAGGACTGCCGATCGAGCAGGTAGCCCCCTAAAACCAGCATAATACCGGCCAAAACAATGCCAACTGAGACCGCAACCGTTTGGCGAACCAACGAAAACTCTTTATGCCTGACCAGACTACCGGAAACGCGGCCCACCAGACTGCCCGCCAAGCCGATGAGTAAACCAAAGCCAATGCTCAGTATCATCGCCTCTGGAGGAGCGGCATCTCCCCCTTGAAGGAACAGTTTTTCTATCTCCTGCGCCAGCCCTGCTGTAACCAATCCGCTGCTCCAGCCAATGGCAATCACCGATGCAGCGCTAACCGCGGTACCTATCGTTACGCTGCCTACCAGGCCGGCCATTACGCCCACCATAAAACTGACCACCATACCTGAAGCGATATGCGCGGGTGACGCACCAAAAGTTCCACTAAAAAGGCCGGTTAGTATACTGGCGATAACGGGCAAAATGCCATAGCACATGACAAGTAATCGCTGCAAGCTGCGGTTGCGCCATTGGTGAACGCTAAGGCTGGTGAGCATAAAGTTGGGTTGCAGCGTTGGATCGATACGATGGATGTGGTGCCGCCAAGCCGTGGGGTGAAAGTAGAGCCAAAAGACAAGCTGAAGACTGCCCAGTACGATATTGGAATAGTTTTGAGGAGCGTCAGTATAGATTTGTTCCAGCTTTTCAGTAGTCGTCACGGCTCTCTCCTTTGGAAGATGGTTTTACTATATCACACCTCTACTCCGAAAGTTCGGCGAGCGCCGCGTATTTTTACTCCGAGCAGTAGGAGTAATTGTGTAACATAATAGGATATTGCATGGTCTAATCGTTTAACCACTGCGGTTCCAAGCTTTTTTTTGACGTCTCTCATAGACTACTTTATAATGTAAATAGAAATACGGGAACAATGTTGCATAATACGCAACACCTCAAAGGTCACCAAATCAACTATCAATGACCGACAATATATCGTCAGAATCAGGTATTCAGTCTGTACAGCGAGCCGCAGCCATTCTGCGCTGTTTCACCCGTGTGGAAAGCGAGTTGGGCGTCATGGCTATTAGCGAACAACTGAAACTTCATAAAAGTACGGTTTCCCGACTGCTGTCTACTCTCAAACAAGAGGGCTTTGTTGAACAGAATCCGGAAAACGGCAAGTATCGGCTGGGTCTTACGTTGGTAACGTTGGCGGGGGTCGTATTGGATAGCATCGACTTACGGCAAGTTGCTCATCCATATCTACAAACTTTGGCACAGGAAACACAAGAGACGGTCAACATCGTTGTTCTAGACGGCAACGAATGTGTCAATATTGATGGGGTACCCAGCCCCAGACCAATTCAGTATATTGGCCGGATAGGCCGCCGTACACCGATGTATTGTACGGCAGCAGGGAAGGTGCTGTTGGCTTACCTATCGCCTGAAAAGCAGCGCACCATTTTACCCAATACCCTGATGCGGTTTACCGAACACACGCTTGTTGAGCATCAACAGGTGCTTGAGTCGTTAGCTCAGGTACGCGAACAACGGTATGCTATTGCCCATGAAGAGCATCAAGTAGGTGTTAGCGCGATTGCTGTCCCAATTTGGGATCATACGCAGGAAATCTGCGCTGCGATCGCAATTTCCGGGCCGTCATACCGTGTTGGGGCTGATAAAATTCATGAATTCTTGCCACCCTTGCGGGAAACAGCGCTTGGGATCTCGACACAGCTTGGCTGTGTTTCATAACTAACCTTCACACAACCTTTTTATTACAACAAAATACACATGGAGAAGACGGATGGGTAACAATTTTGTTCAACTTGGCCCGACAGAATTTATCCAAGAACGGCCATTCACCAATCCACAAGAAAGTACTGACGACTTAAACCATCTGCAATATATTGCAGATAGGGTACGCCGGCTCTTACTTTCTCAACCAAAACAGTTCGACAATCAACGGTTTCCGGCAATACTGTTTCTTACAGAAGAAGAAGGTCGGTACTTTAGAATTACCGTAGCGCAGCCGCAGGCCTTGTTTGCCAACCACGATTTTTATGCGGTTGGCTTTTGTGGCTTAAAACGCCCTAAGTCCGAGCGCGGTCCGGTCGATTCTATTGATGATGAGCTTATTCGTGAGTTCCCACAGCACCCGAGTCTTGTTTGTTACTGTACGCTTGAAGTTGAGCCGGGGCAAACGTGTAATCTGGTTTTGTTTGATAACCCGACCGGCCTGACGCATTGGTCACGAAGCGACAAACATGCTCGAGCGGTAGCGTTATCGCCAGAGTATTATCTTTCCATTCGCTTACACAATGCATTGCTACCGGGAGGGTTACTTTCAAATCAACCTCTAGCATTGATGCGAACGAAATATTTTGATTTTCAAGGTGAAGCGGTGTGGTGGGGCTTGCGCGAATTACCCGTACAGTAAAAAAATAAGCCCCGGCAGCGTAGCCGAGGCTTTTAATTTATTTTTGTGAAACAGTTACATCGATGATAAAAAACCGGTGGCGAAGGCAATACCCAGACAAAAAGCCACCATGACAAGGGTTCCGATTACGGCAATAGCAATAAACGAGCCGCTCATAAGCGATTTTGTAGGATCGCCCATGACTTCCTCATTTATCTGGCGTCTCTGTTCAACGCGCTTAATCTTGCCTCGAATACTGGCAACCAAATCTTCTGGGGGGGCGAGTTTGGAAAAGTAATCGTCGGCTCCCAGTTCTTTCCCCTGACGAACGTTTTCGTCTGCCGATTTGGCCGTTAAAAAAATAAAAGGGATATGATTAGTATAAGGATTAGAACGGACTTCGTCATAAAATTCGTATCCATCCATCTCCGGCATCATAATATCGGCCAAGATTAAATCAGGGAGTCCTTCCAGCCCCGAGCCACCGGTGCGCTGTTTAAGCAAAAAGGCTTTTTCCAACTGTTCCATAGCATTTTTGCCATTGTTAGATGTCCACACCTTAAACCCTTCCATTTCCAGAGTAAGTTCTATACCACTTAGAAATTCCGGGTTATCATCAACAACCATGATCAATGGGGTTTGGTCTTGCGTATCTGTAGTCATTCCACTCTCCTCATTTTATTTTAGAATTTTGCGCCAGGCAGTTTCACGGTAAAGACACTACCTTGGCCAAGGGTACTTTCCACATAAATATCACCGTCGTGAGAACTCACGATTTCTTTCACAATTGCTAACCCTAATCCTGTACCGGGGATAGTATGGGACGGGTCAACACGATGAAATCGCTCAAAAATTTTCGACACATGCTCTTTGGGGATACCCATGCCGGTGTCGGTTACACGTAGAGCAACAAAATCTTTTTCTTTTACGGCCTCGCGCAAGACCTCAACGATTATGCTACCGCCGCTGGGCGTATATTTAATAGCATTATCAATGAGATTACGACTAACGCGCTCTATTTGAATAGGATCGGCCAGAATAACAGGTTCAAACATGGGTTTGCGCCATTCCAAATGCACTTGGCTTGAGTCAGCCAGAGGGTGCAAATCCTCAACGAGTTTGTTGATCAACGGCACTAAATTCATCGGCTCGCGTTTTGTTTCTATCATTCCGGCATCAAATCGCGACAGTTCTAGAATATCTTCGATGAGCGTACCCAGCAGGTGGGCTTGACCACGAATGGCTTCGAGCAACTTGTTACGCTTTTCTTCTGTTAAACGACTGCCGTAACTGATTAAATTTTTAGAATGAAGCCGAATAATCGACAACGGCGTTTTGAGTTCGTGCGTAACACCGGCCATAAATCGCGCCTTCATACGCTCGACTTCTTTAAGCGCGGTGATGTCTCGCAAGACGATGACCGTTCCGATGGTTCGCCCATATTCATTTCGTACCTTGGCAGAATGGGTTTGAATGGAGAGGATGGACTTGCTTTGAGAATCGGTCATATCCACAACGTCTGTAGCGATTCTTTCATCATCATTGTCGATAATCTCATCGATACAGCTCCATATCGGGTTTTTCAACTGCTCTGGGCCGATTGGCCGTCCTTCAAACTGGATGAGATTGAATTCAAGCATCTGTTCAGCCGCTTTGTTCGCGGTCAAGATACATTTTTCTGCATCGAGAACAATGAGGCCATCGGCCATGCTGGCCAGAATAGCTTCTGTTCTTTCTTTTTCCTCAGCCAGTTCTTTGGTACGGGCCGAAACCATCTGCTCTAGATGGCGGCTAAAGGCCTGCACCTCTTGGAAAAGACGGGCATTTTCTACAGCGATCCCCATGAAATTTGCCACCGGATAGGATAACCGCAGATGCTCATAGCCAAACCAATTGCGATTTTGATGGAGCGCCTGCATTACGCCAATAATTTGGCCTTTTGCTTGAACCGGTACAGACAAGACGGCTCGCGGCAGATAGTTTTTTTTGTGGGGGGGATTCTCAAAATGATTTTCATCCTCGGTTACATCGGCCGAAATGTAATATTCGCCGGTGGTAGCCACGTGTCCGGCAATACCGCGATCACTCGCCATTCGAAAACCAATAACAACCTCGGAGTTTACGCCGGAAGCTGTCGTTAAGACCAATTCTTTTTTATCTTTACTTAAAAGCCATAATGATACAGCCTCACATTGAAGCGAACGTTGAATAAACAATGTCGTCTGTTTAAGAATTTGTTCGAGATCAAGATTGGAGGTCAGCGCCCGGCCAATTTCTGTGAGTGCGATAAGATCATCAACTTGCTGTTGCGCCTGTTCTAGCAGCCGGGCATTTTCCATAGCAACCCCAATAATGCCGGCTGCCGAGTTGAGCATGAACACGTCGGCATCATCAAGAATTGCCCCTTGTTTATCGACAATGGCAATCGCGCCTACCAGGCGATCTTTGCTGTGCATCAGAATGGTACGAATCGCATGTTCCCGGTGCTGAATTTGAATACCTAGACCTTTAGCGTACTGTTTGAACGTGTCGGACACAATAGGAGATATAAACTCCTCAACATTATCGGCTTCAGACCACCGCTCTACATCGAAGTCGATAGGAACCGAGACACTGCCTCCAGTTTGCGAAGCGATATTGACCACCAACTCATCTCGGTCCGGCACCAGCATAACGATAGAGACCGCTTCCGCTTCCAAAAGTTGCGAAAGCCTCTGCATGGATGAAGCAAATATCTCAGACAGTTCCAAAGATGAATTTACAGCCAGCGCCAATTCGTTGATCCAGTGCAGCCTTACATTACGCTGGGCTACACCATGGGCTTGCTGCCGGCTCTCTATCTCTACCTTTTTCTGCCGAATAACGGCATCAACACGCGAAATAAACTCATCGGGCATAAACGGGCGCTGAATATAATCGTCAGCGCCCATATGCAGCCCCTGGCTGGCGTGGCCTGAGCTGCGATGGTGAGCCGTAACCAAGATCACGGCGATATTTTTAGTTACATCGTCTGATTTTAATAATTCCAGTAAGTCGAAGCCGCTCATTCGGGGCATTTGAACATCGCTAACAATAAGCACCGGACGTTCAGCCTTGGCCATCGCCAAAACATCGCTGGGGTCCGATGTCGACAGCATTGTATAGCTACTTCGTTTAAATATGTGGCGCATCAACAGCAGGTTGTCATCCGTATCATCAACCACTAACACTTTCTGAAGATCCAAATTCGCGGATTCTTCAGTATCAATCGCTGTGGAAGTGTCCGCCGCAAATTCATCTTGCTGGCGAGCAAGAGAGGCGGCATAGCTAAGGGCGGCTTGAACGTCGACGGGGTTAAGGTCTGGCCACTGGTCGCCCATTTCTTGAAGAGGAAGATTGGCGAGCCGGTCGAGGATCTGTTGGATATCTGTGGATGTTTTTGGCTGAGTAGGTGTGCTATTTCCGGTCATAAATAGAGTCTTGTCCCAAATGGTCGTAGTTATTTATATGTATCAGTATATCATGAATATGTTCACAATAAAACTCATTTTTGTAATACTTTTAACCTACGCCTAATACGAAAACGAGACTTCGGCCTGAGAAACCAGGGTTTTAACCTTAGGCGTGGATATATGGCTTTCGTGAGCTTTTTTCGGCGCAAAATTGATTGAATTAACTGAACCATAAACGCTTATTTGACAAATCTTGCGGTTAAGACTATAGTCTTCGCTTGACAATTCAAAAGAAGGCTCTTATCCAGAGAGGTGGAGGGAACGGCCCGATGAAACCTCGGCAACCCGGCATAAGATGAAAAATCTCGTCTAGTGTGCCAGGGTGCCAAATCCGTCAGAATGATTCTGGAAGATGAGAGGTACCTGTTTGTGGCTACGCAGACCCTCTCATTTTTTGGAGAGGGTTTTTTATTTGCCCGTAGCCCATAGGTCACCAAGCCGGAAAAATAGGGTCAACCCAAAACCTCCGCGCTTTTTGAGATAATTTGTTTACTTAGTCAAAGGAGAATAACAACATGAGTGACAACGAACGACAATTTGGTTTTACCACCCGCCAGCTACACGCCGGGTATTCGCCGGACCCCTCTACCAACAGTCGGGCCGTACCTATTTATCAAACCACCAGTTACCAATTTAATGATACGGAGCATGCCTCCAATCTTTTTGCGCTGCAAGAGTTTGGTAATATCTACACCCGTATTATGAACCCTACCACCGATGTCTTGGAGCAGCGTATTGCCGCGCTCGAAGGTGGGGTCGGCGCTCTGGCTTCCAGCAGCGGCCACGGTGCGCAAACGATGGCGATTTTGTCACTGTGCGGGGCCGGCGATCACATCGTGAGCAGCAGTCGACTTTACGGTGGAACCTATAACCAATTCAACTATACGTTTCCCCGTATCGGCATCGACGTTACCCTTGTTGACCCGCGTGAGCCGGAGGCGTTTGCCCAGGCCATTAAGCCGAACACCAAAATTTTGTACGGCGAAACCTTGGGCAACCCTGATATTACCGTTTTTCCGTTTGATGAAGTGTCGGACATCGCCAAATCCCACAATATTCCGTTGATGATCGACAGTACATTCGCAACGCCGTATCTATGCCGCCCGTTTGAGTGGGGGGCCAATATTATTACCCACAGCACCACCAAGTTTATCAGCGGCAACGGCACCAGCATTGGCGGTATTATTGTTGATGCCGGCAACTTCGATTGGACCAGTGGCCGCTTTGATAACTTCACCACGCCCGACCCATCCTACAACGGCCTGGTTTACGCTCAGCTTGGTCCGCCCGCCTTCATCTTGAAAGCACGTGTGCAAATGCTGCGCGATATTGGGGCCTGCCAGGCACCATTCAACAGTTGGACTACCCTGCAAGGTCTGGAAACACTCAGTCTGCGCATGGAGCGCCATTGCAGTAATGCCCAGGCCGTGGCTGAATTCCTGGCTGAGAACAGCGCTGTCGAGTGGGTTTCCTATCCGGGTCTGGATAGCCACCCTGACCACGAACGTGCCAAAAAATATCTACCGAAAGGTGTCGGTGCTATTTTAGGCTTTGGTATTAAAGGCGGTCGCGCTTCGGGCGAGAAATTTATCAACAACCTCAAGCTGCTAAGCCACCTGGCCAATGTTGGCGACGCCAAGAGCCTGGCCATTCATCCGGCCAGCACCACCCACAGCCAGCTCAACGAAACTGAACTGGCCAGCGCCGGTGTCTCGGCTGATTTTGTGCGCCTCAGCATCGGCATCGAAGATATCGATGATATTTTGTGGGATCTCGATCAGGCGTTGACCGCAGCTACAAAGTAAAAATCGTATAATTCATTGTAATGTGACTTACGCAGTTGACATGTCATTTCGAGGAGGAACGACGAGAAATCCCTGAGAACGTTGTTTGCGAGCAGAGGCTATGGGGATTTCTCCGCCTTTGGCTACGAAATGACATAAGCAGGTGTCAAGTGCGTAACTTCTATGTAAAATGGGGCATGAAATTTGCCCCATTGACGACAGAAAACTATAGTGCGTAGTGTGTCTATTATCTGTAAAAATAGCACACACTACGCACTACGCATTCTTACGCATGAACGTGATCCGACGACCCTATTTCGGAGGAATTGTTAATTTTTCGCTTCTAACCATTCGAAAGAACACACACCAGCCATGATCCCTGATGATTCTGTTGGAATAATTGAACCCCAAAGCTTTACCTTTGCTAAAGACGAGCCGTTTCATCTAGACAGCGGTACAATTCTTCAGCCTGTCAAAATTGCCTACGAAACCTATGGCCGGCTCAATGCCGACCGGTCGAACGCCATTTTAATTCTTCACGCCCTAAGCGGCAGCGCACACGCCGCCGGTTTTCACCAAAACAATCTTTCCACGCCGGGCTGGTGGGATAACTGTATTGGCCCCGGCAAAGCCTTTGATACCAATCGCTTCTTTATCATTTGCAGCAATGTTTTAGGCGGTTGCTATGGTTCAAGCGGCCCGAGCAGCACCAACCCCGCTACCGGCAAACCCTATGGCTTAAATTTTCCGGTTGTAACAGTTGGTGATATGGTTCGGGCACAAGTTAAGCTGATCGATCATCTCGGTATCGACCAGCTTTTATGTGTGGCCGGTGGCTCGATGGGGGGCATGCAGGTTTTAGAATGGGCCGCCCACCATCCGGAGCGAATCAAAGCCGCTATTCCCATCGCCACAACCTCGCGCCACAGCCCGATGTTGATCGCGTTGGGCGAAGTCGGTCGCCAAGCCATCTACGCCGATCCCAACTGGAATCGCGGTGATTATTACGAAGCAGAGGCCAAACCCGACGCCGGATTAGCCGTGGCCCGAATGGTCGGCCATATCACCTATCTCAGCGACGAGTCGATGCACCAAAAGTTTGGCCGCCGGTTGCGCGGCTTAGAAAAATATGGCTATGAG
>JAGRBZ010000184.1 GCA_020433805.1 Anaerolineae bacterium | reverse complement strand
GGTTGACCCGCCGCTGTCGCCATCTGGCTCGTCAGCCCCAAACTTTGCAAGCCGGTATGTTTGTTGTCGGCTGTATCTACAACTTCTGCACCTATCATCACACTTTGCGCATCGCTCTCCATTTGCCTAATCATCGTCACCGCTGGTTACAGCGTACTCCGGCCATTGCTGCCGCTTTGACTGACCATCGCTGGTCCATTGCCGAACTGTTTGCCTTCAAAGTGCCGCCTCCTCGTTGGTCTCCACCTATACGCCGGGGTCGCCCTTCAAACCACACTTTGCATTTGATAGAACTGTGGTGTACCTAACCACGTTTTACTGTTGCTATACCCAACTGCGTAAGTTCTATGAATTTTATCTTTAAAAAGACGTGTCACTACACCAAAAGTCACATTGACAACCGCCTGAACTCATGCTATTCTGGCATCGCACTTTGGGGAGGAAGTATTGACAACAAAACATCTCTGCGTGGGGTCGCTAGCGCTGAATGACACCGTTTATGCGGACGGTCGAACCAGCATGGGCGATCCCGGAGGTAATGCCCTATATGCTGCGGTCGGTGCTAATATATGGTCTGACCAAGTTGGCATCGTTGCTGTAGTCGGCTACGATTGGCCTGCCGATTATACATCCACCCTGTCTCAAAGCGCCATCGATATTTCGGGTCTTGTCCAAAAAGATGAAGAAACATTGCGGGCCTGGACAATTTACGAAGCCAGTGGCTATCGGCGTTACTTCTCCCGCAATACCGAAGTTGTTTTGTTAACCCCCAGCCCCTATAGCAGCAGCCCCCTTTCGGCAGAGGACGCTTCTAAGTACAGTGAAGCAGCTCGCCGCGTTCATATACGTAGTTCTCCGCTCCCCCAAGAATTACCTAACCATTTGTGGAATGTTGATACTATCCATCTGTCTCCGATGCGTATGGAGACCATGTTAACGTGGTTGGATTATCTGAAGACGAAACCGGAGATTTTTGTTTCGGTTGATATTTCCCCCTACTCTATAAACGGCAATTTCGACGATCCTAATTTGCTCAAACTACTGAGTCGGGTAGACGCTTTTATGCCGAGTGAAGCCGAAGTTGAAAGCATGATGCCGAATCACAATGTTGGAATCTTCTGCCGAGAAATTGCTGCGCGTGGGCCAAAGATTGTCGCCGTTAAGCAAGGTGACCACGGCGTGTTAATTTATGAGCGTTCGAATAATAGTTTTTATGAGATATGCCCCTATCCCGCCGATGTTGACGATTTAACCGGTGCCGGCGACTCCTTCTGCGGCGGCTTCTCCATTGGTTATTTTGAAACACGCGATCCGCTAAAAGCTGCTCTGTACGGTACCGTCTCAGCCTCGTTTATCATCGAAGGCTTTGGCGGGCTGCACGGCCTCAAAACATCACGCCAGCAGGCCGAAAGTCGATTAGAGAGATTGTACCATATTAATCTTATGGCGCTTTCTCAAACCTAGTCCGTTCGGCAAAAAAGCCCCGATTGTGCTATAATTCCTGTACTGTGCACATCAGTCAACTATCCCTAACCAACTACCGAAACTATAGTCGCTTAACCCTGGATTTACCACTTGGACCTATTTTGTTGCGTGGTGATAATGCCAACGGCAAAACAAACTTGCTGGAAGCGGTCTATTTCTTGTCGACCACGCGCAGCGTCCATACGCGAACCGATCAACAGCTTATCAACTGGATCGTGCTGCGGCAGGAAACGCTGCCTTTTACACGGGTTGAAGCTACCGTCAAAACGCGGTTTGATACCTTCAAGCTCGCCGTTACCGTTGTCCGCGAAGGCAACAATACCCGCAAAGATATCCGGTTCAACGGAGCCAAGAAACGGGCTATGGATATTATCGGCAAACTCAACACGGTGATGTTTTTGCCCGAAGATATCGAACTGGTCACCGGTTCGCCCGGCATCCGCCGTCGTTATCTGGATAGCACCCTCTGCCAAATCAATCCCGATTACTGTGCGGCTCTCAGTCGCTACAATAAAGTGTTAACACAACGAAACGCGCTGCTCAAGGAACTGTATAAGCGCAACGGCAACCCCGACCAACTTTTTTATTGGGATGAGCAGTTGGCTCGCGACGGTGCCACCTTAATGGTTCATCGCCATAACACCATTCTCGATTTAGATGCTGTCGCCCGTCAGCGCCATCGCGATTTGAGCGGCGGTCTGGAAGGGCTGCGCCTGCATTATGCTCCCAGCTTCGATCTCTACAAACGTCCCCAACCCAACTATCAGTTACCTTTATTAATGGAAGAGTTAGTTCCCTATAGTACGGCCGCTCCGCCGGTTAAAGAAGTGCGCGAAACGTTTAGCAGCTACCTCATCAACGCGCGTCAGGAAGAGATTAACCGGGGGGTGACCGTGGTTGGCCCGCATCGCGATGATTTTCACTTTCTAGTCGATGGTATCGATATGACGATGTACGGTTCGCGCGGTCAGCAGCGCACGGCGGCTTTGAGCACCAAACTGGCTGAAGTATCGTTGATGAAGCAGACAACCGGCGAGACACCAGTGCTGCTGTTAGACGATGTCATGAGCGAATTGGATGCTAATCGCCGCGAGCAGGTGATCCACATTGTCGATCAGGCCGGCCAAGCTCTTTTAACAACCACCGATTGGGAAGACTTTAACCAGGATTTTAGACAGCGGGCCAAACTCTATTCCGTAGCGATGGGACGTTTGGATTTGTTTGAAACGCCTTGATTTTTGCCGGATTTTTATTTTTGTCTAATACTTCGCTGTTATACTGACTTTGTTCTCAAGGCTAAGGAGAGAGTATCTATCCATGAATAACAAAATTTTAGTCGTTGAAGACGAACCTCAAATTGCCAATTTTATTAAACGGGGTTTGCGACGCGAAGGCTATAACGTCCTGGTCGCCTCTGATGGTGAAACAGGCTTAGATATGGCATTTGGTGACTTACCAGATTTGATTATTCTCGACATTATGCTGCCGGGTATCGATGGTTTAGCCGTATGCCGCCAAATTCGAGAAGGTGAACTCCAAACCCCGGTGTTGATGTTGACCGCGAAAGACGCTGTTCCGGACCGGGTGGCCGGGTTAGAAGCCGGGGCCGATGATTATTTGGTTAAACCATTTGCTTTCGAGGAGCTTCTAGCGCGTGTGCGGGCTTTAGGTCGGCGGCGAGCGCCTATTGAGTCGGATGCGCCGCTGAATTTTGCCGATCTAACCCTTGACCCTACCACCCGCATGGCTAAACGCTCTGAACGAGTCATCGAACTGACTGCCAAAGAGTACGATTTGCTGGAATTATTTATGCGCCACCCGAACCAGGTGCTCACGCGCGATCAAATTTATGATCGTATCTGGGGCTATGATTTTGGCGGCGAGTCCAATATTATTGAAGTTTATGTGAGATACCTTCGCTCAAAGCTTGAGGAAAATGGAGAGCCTCGCTTACTCCATACCGTTCGAGGAGTGGGTTACGCTCTGCGCGAAAACTAAACCGTTTCTACGCTTATGCCAATACGCATCCGTTTGACTTTATGGTACACATTTCTTTTGGCCGCTATTTTAATAGCGTTCGGGTCGCTCCTGTATGCGCTGCTTTCCTATACGCTGCGCGATCAGATCGACCGTAACCTTAAGGATCGTGCCCAGCAGATAGGTAACCAAATTACGAACAAAGCCGTTTTTTTAGAAAGCGGCGAAGTTGTTTTGCCATCGGTAAACGTCTTTTCGTCACCGGCAATTTTTATCCAGTTGATCAATGCCGATGGTGAGGTTATCTCAACTTCCGGCAACCTCGAAGGACGTCGCTTCCCCAATCGTCAAGAAATTAATGATGTCAATCATAATGGACAAGCCGTCTACAAAACGGTAACGGTTGAAAACACGCCTATCAGGGTTTATAGTGCCCCTATTATTATCGGCCCGCCGACACAGGTGGTTGGCGCAGTACAAGTCGGGCAGTCGATGAAAACTATCGAAACCACGCTGCAAATGATGCTGCTCTTTCTTGTCAGCGGCATTGTCATAACGCTGGTGATTGCCGGTTTGGTAGGTGCGTTTTTATCGTGGACCGCCTTACAACCTATTGATAAATTAACTCAAACTGCTGCCCGCATTGTCAGCGCTCAGGATCTCAAGCAGCGACTCTCTATCCCCCAAACAAATGATGAAATTAGCCGCCTGGCGATAACGATGAACAGTATGCTGGAGCGGCTTGATAAATTCTTCCAGGCACAAGTTCGTCTTAGTGCCGATGTTTCTCACGAACTGCGGACGCCGCTAACCGCTATTCGCGGTAATGTTGATTTGCTCAGACGGGGCGCAGCAAATGATCCCGATGAGTTGGCCGAAGCGCTGAGTATTATCGATGGCGAACTTGATCGGATGTCGCGTATCGTGGCCGATTTGCTTTTGCTTTCGCAAGCCGATGCCGGCCTTAGTCTACGTTTGGAGACGGTTGAACTGGATACGGTCATCCTCGAAGTCTATCGTCAAGCTCGGGTGATTGCCAACGGTATCACCATTCATCTAGGCCATGAAGATCAGGCCATTGTCCAAGGCGATCCAGATCGGCTAAAGCAGCTTTTAATCAATTTGATGACAAACGCCATCAAGCATACCCCTTATGATGGCTCTATTACCCTCTCGCTCTATCGCGATAAAGATTGGGTGCGCGTCACCGTTGAGGATACGGGGCGTGGCATTGCACCTACGGCATTGCCCCACATTTTTGAACGGTTCTACCAGGCCGCCGACTCAGAAAATCAGGCCGGCAGCGGTCTGGGGCTGTCTATTGCCCAATGGATTGCCAAAGCCCACGGCGGGCAAATCACCGTCACCAGCGAGTTGGGTAAAGGCTCAACCTTTACGCTGTGGTTACCTAACACTCTGGAAAAACCCAATACGAAACCGGTGGAAGTTTTAGCGATGCAAGATGCCTATTAAGCTTTCTGAGTTGTTATTAGCACTTCCAAACTATCAACTTGCTAACCCTGGTGCTTCGGCTCTTATCGAAATCGATAAACTTACGGCCGACTCACGACAAGTTACAGACGGCACATTATTTGTCGCCTACTCAGGTGTCAGTGTCGATGGTCATCGATTTATTGCTGATGCTGTTGATCGTGGCGCAGCGGCTATTGTTTGCGAGCGACCTTCTGATCTCACTTCTTGTCAAATCCCCATCTTTGTCGTGCCTAACGGTCGCGAGGCGCTGGCTTATTTAGCAGCCGCCTGGTATGATTTTCCGGCTCGACATATTACAACGGTGGGCATCACCGGCACCGACGGCAAAACGACAACGACCAATTTTTTGTATGCTATGCTGCGGGCGGCTGACAAAAAAGTCAGCATGATCAATACGGTTAATGCCGTTATCGGTGATACTACTTTGGAAACCGGTTTACACACGACTACACCCGACGCTCCCGATGTACAGCGCTATCTCAGGCAAATGGTCGAGGCCGGCACTGAACTATGCCTGTTGGAAACAACATCGCACGGTCTGGCCCAGCACCGGGTCACCGCTTGTGAATTCGATGTCGCGCTCGTGACGAACATTACCCATGAACACCTTGATATTCACGGCTCCCTTGAAGCCTATCGGGCAGCTAAGGCATCGCTGTTTGAGTCGCTGGCCTTTGCCGTTGACAAAGGTATTCCTAAAACTGCTGTGCTTAATTGTGATGATTGGTCGTTTGACTATCTTAAAGCGAAATTGGCTCCACTTCAGGTCAATTGGGTGGGCTACAGCCTTAGCCATCATCCTGAAGCGCAAGTTACGGCTGATAATGTTTCTATTCAACCTGACAAGACGACGTTTGTTGTACAAGGATCAACCTATCGTTTTGAGGCGCAGACGCCTCTCATTGGCGATTATAATATGAGTAACTGTCTTGCGGCGGTAGCCGCTGCTATTGAAGTGTTGGGTATCTCTGTTGAGAACACTCGACAAGGGATTGAAGCGCTATCAGGCGTACCGGGCCGTATGGAGCGTATTCACGAAGGCCAGCCTTTTACAGCAATTGTCGATTTTGCGCATACCCCCAACTCTCTTAAACGTTCGCTTGCCACAGTACGCCAAATTACCCCGGGGCGGGTTATAGCCGTTTTTGGCTGTGCCGGGTTGCGGGATGTTGAAAAGCGGGTGTTGATGGGCGAAATAGCGGCGGAATTGGCCGATATCACCATCATCACCGCTGAAGATCCTCGTACGGAAAGCCTTGAGGCCATTATCGAGGAGACGGCCCAGGCGATGATCCGTAAGGGCGCTGTGGAGGGAGAAACGTTCTACCGTGTGTTGGATCGCGGTCGGGCACTTTACAGAGCTACTCAATTGGCCGGATCAAACGACGTTGTCATTGCCTTGGGCAAAGGTCACGAACAAAGTATGTGTTTTGGGCAGACTGAGTACCCGTGGGATGATCGCGATGCGCTGCGGGCGGCTTTGCGCGGCACCCCACTGCTCACCCTTCCGTCGGCAGATATGGACTCAACCCCATAAAATAATTCAATAGATATAGAAGTTACGCAGTTCAGATTGGTTCAGTCTCCAACTAAGCCTTCAACCGGAGTTCAACCGTTTTACACCTTGATTTAGGCTTAATTTGATCGTTTAAGACTGAACCAGTCTTATGTCTCAGTTCAACTGCGTAAGTCATAAGATACTAAAAAGGAGTTGCCTCAAGGTTGGGTTTACCTCAACATGTACTGGCAACTCCTTTTGTTTTATGAATTTTCTGACGGTGCAGAATACGGAGTGATTTGGTTAAACTTTATCCCGGTATAGCATCTTTGAGACTATCCTGAAATTCTTTGCGAAACTTTCGCACTTTTGGATCGATCACAACACGACAGTAAGTTTGGTTCGGGTTACGGTTGAAGTAATCTTGATGATAGCCTTCGGCTTCATAAAATTTTGTTAGAGGTGAAATTTCGGTCACGATGGGATCACGCCATAAGTTGGAGGCATCTGTTTCTTTCTTTGACTTTTCAGCAATGGCCTTTTGTTCGTCATCGTGATAAAAAATCACCGAACGATACTGTGGCCCAACATCAGCTCCCTGTTGATTGAGTGTAGTAGGATCGTGTGTTCGCCAAAATACGTAAAGTAAATCCTCAAAAGAAATTGTCTCGGGATCGAACGTAATTTGTGTTACTTCGGCGTGACCGGTTGTGCCCATACAAACCTGTTGATAGGTAGGGTTATCGACAAAGCCGCCAGCATATCCGGAAACCACTTGATGCACACCCTTTAAACTTTGAAAAACTGCCTCAGTACACCAGAAGCAGCCTGAGCCAAATGTTGCTTTCTTTAACTTGTCTGCCATAATGCTCCTCATATCGATACTTTTACAATAGAATGATTAGCTCGTAGTATCCTAAGTAGGTAAAGCTATATCAAAGCATATTTTGCGCTCTACTAAGAATACCCATACATATTTGATAGTATAGAACACAGAAATTAAATTTTTATAACAAAATTGGACGTATCTTTCAAGTTTGCACAAAGTTCGATACGATCTCGCATCAAAAAAGCTCTGTGCCGTTAATTATTAGCACAGAGCTATTTTGTCGTAATTTATAGAAGAAAAATTTCTTGAGAAGTATAAATTTGTTAATTAAAATAAATTAAGCGAGCTAGATAGAAAAATCAACAGCTATTCCAGAATTCCTGACATACAATATTACTAAAAACGTTCCCAACCACTGGACCAAGTAGAAGAAGTATAGCGATAACAACAACGGCAATTAAAACGAGAATTAATGCATATTCAACTAATCCTTGGCCCTCTTCTTGAGGTAAAAATAACATATATACCCTGTCGGCCTCCTTTCTGTAAGATTAACTAGCATGACTTTTGTAAAACGAGCATGCTTTAGTTTCATTATAACATAGAAAATGTTGATGTATTCTCTTACAGTTAAAATAGTCCCTCTTTAGTTTAACGTATTCAAAAGAAGTGTATATAGCCCTTATGGACTATTTACCTCGGCCTTTGTAATCTGATCAGCAACTAAAACGGTATCGGTTCTTAGAAAACCTGTCACTTTAATCCTATCTCCTTCTTGAGGATTGCTATCAATAGTAAGCCCTTCTTCAGGAAGAAATACCGTAATCCCCTCAACAACCCACAGGTTTTCACCTTGCGTGTCTAATGTTCCCTCAAACTCGACAACGGCTGCTCTATTTTGCTGGGTTAGTTGCTCTATTTCAATGAGACGTTCTCGATGGAAATTGTCTTCCAACGCATTCAGGGAATCTTGATTCAATGTAACGGATAGCCGTATGTTCTCGGAAATTCGTTTAACACTATAAAGAAAGTCGCCGGGAATACTGTTTCGCGAGGCAAAACTGAGAATCAACATCGCCATTATTAATGTTAAAGATAGGGTAATACTTATCGTTACTAAATCATTAAGAAAAGCTTTTTTGGTAAATCGTCTCCGCACGATAGACAAAACGGCCTGCGTTTTATCGTTTAGAGTGGGAACTTTAGGCGTAAGTTCAGCGGCTTGAGCCAGATATTGATCGCGCAAAATTTCTTTTCGCTCTGAAGGAACGAGTGTTGGATCCGGATCGGCCAATACCATTGCGGCGTAAAGCAGTGGTCGTAATTCTTGCGCGTAGTCAGGAGTTTCGGCAAGAATTTCCTCAATTGGAACTCCGGCTTGTAGGGCGGAGATACTTTCATCTAAGATAGACTCAAATCTATCCATCCTGATGTACCTCCTTGGGCATCAAACGGGCTAACGAAGCCAAGGCACGATGCTGTAAGGCTTTTACGGCCCCTACTGATTTATCCATAAGTTTGGCCGTATCTGCCAAACTTAGCCCTTGACCAAATCGCAGAGCTATCACGTGTTGCTGTTCTTCCGTTAGTTCCAAAAGCGCTTGTTTTAGTGCCGGAGCGAGTTGTGCCATATAGACGTGATCGGTTAATGATGGACTATCTGCTACAATATCGTCAAAAAGAGGCACTGTCGTTACTTTTTGTTTAATATGATCGGCGGTCAAATTTCGTGCCACCGCGTAAAGCCAGCCGCTAAGCGATGTTTTAGGCGGTTTGTTTCGTTTAAGCGCATTGATTAGGGCTAGAAAAACTTCTCCGGCCAAATCTGCGGATGCATCAGAATCACCCAAGCGATAGTTGATGTAGTGATAAATCTGGTTGAAGTACCGATCGTGAACTTCAGCCAGAGCTTGCTGGTCGTGACGTTTAATGCGCTCTAGCAGTGAAAGTTCATCTTCCACAATTGGGGTGTCTCCTTTCAACGTGAACCACCTTATTCTTAAGTCTTATTTTTTAAGAAAAGGATTCGGTTCAGGATAGATGGTTCAAAAGAATCTTAACTACTCAGCCATCATGTCATTTCGTAGCCGAAGGCGGAGAAATCCCTACAGCGTTCAATTACAAACATTCTTCTGAGGGATTTTTCACTCCTATCGTCGCTCGAAATGACATACCTGAGTAGTTAAAAAGAATCTTAAATAAAACCATACCATAACTCGCATGAGCAAACAAGGTGATGCACAGAAATTGGCAATCAGGCCTCGTCATTCGCTTGACGCCTCGGCAATAAGGCCTTATTTTATCCTTTGTTAGGAGTAAGATTGTCACGCATCCTTAAGCATGCTATACTTTTCAGCATCACAAGGATACAAACAGGAGATGCGTAATGAGTCAAAAAGAGGTTACCGGTATCGTTGAATTTCACAGCTTCGGAGACGATGGGGGAGTAGGCTATCAGATTGATCAATGGTTGCAGCAATACCCCCATGTCACGGTTGTTGATGTCAAGTATCAAGTGGCTAGTTACCAAGAGGGCAATACAATTAAGTTTGCTACATTCGCTATGGTTCTTTTCCACGAAACCAACGTTCCGGAAGTCAATAGAGCCACTACCCAAAAAATGCAGCTTCCGCCTCGGATGACCGGCGCAAGTTGGAAAGGGTAGTTTTGTTGTTGCGATAAAGCTCAATACTCTATTGGTTGAATTTATACTAAACGGTTGGGCCAGCTTTTCATAAGCTGGCCTTTTTGTTTTTCAAATTATTTTCTTATGGTATTAACATTATATTCTTAGCTTCCCATGTTAAGGTAAGCTAAAATTTGAGGATTGTAATGAACAAAACTCGACGAAAATTACATTTCGATATGCGTAGCCCTAAATTTCGGGTAACGATAGCCTTGTTTTTAGGCACCATCTTTTTTGGATTAACCCTTATTAGCCTGAAACAAGACACGGCTCTCGCAGAATCTAAAAAATTCTTTGTTTCCCCCTCAGAACCGTTGGCCGCTGCCATCGGCGATCCGCTGACTCGTATACAGTGTACTACGGGTTATACGGCCTATTTGTACACCGATAATCTCAATACGCCTCACGGCTTAGCGTTTGACTCGAGTTGGAATTTATATGCCGCCGAGACATCACTTGGGCGCGTCAGCCGCATTAACGCTAACGGCACCGTTACGCCTGTTATGAACAGCCTTAATTCACCGGAAGGTATCGCCTTCGATGCAGCGGACAATATGTACGTAGTAGAAGATGTGGATAACGGACGGGTCATGAAAAAAGCGTCCGGCAGTGGTGGTACATCCGGAACTCAGCTTGCCGGTGGGTTAGATGCTCCTGAGGACATTATTTGGGTCGATGACGGTAGCGCCAACGGCATCCTATATATCACCGAATCGAATCTTGAGAAAGCACTTGCAGAAGAGAGCCTGGTTCAGGCCGATTATCGTACTCATGTTACAGAGGTGTCATTAGATGGTACGGTTACTCGGTTAGTTACTACTACCGGCGATGTTAACGTTACTTTTCCTCCTTTGGCAGTCGATGCTACTTTTTGGAGCTATAGTAGTTTAGTTGCCCGTTCAAGTAGTGAGTTATACATTGCAAACGAACTTTCAGGTAAAGAGACAGCCGGCGAATATAATGGTACACCTTATACAGCCACTTCCACAGAAGGGATTTTTACCCTCGATCCTACAGCGGCCTCGCCTAATCCTGTTGCTTTTGCCGATGACCTGATTTCTCCGGAAGGCATCAACTTTAACACCGACGGCGACTTCCCTCTCTATGTCGCTGAAGAAGATATTAGCGACGATGGCAGCAACACCGGTCGATTGAGCAAAGTGGATGCAGCCGGTAACCGAACTGATTTTTGCACCGGTTTTTTCACAGTGGCCGATGTGGTAGTTGATGAAAATGGCTGGCTTTACGTAAGCGAGGATATAGAAGGCACGGTTATTCAAATTCGATCCGCGACCGATCCAGAACCTACGCCTACAGCTACTGCCACAGCTACAGCTACCGCCACAGCCACAGCTACCGCTCCTTCCAACCCTGCAGATGATGAAAGTTTCGTTTGGTTACCCATAATTTTGCGCTAATAAAAAAGGCCGGTTCCTTCACCGGCCTTTTTTTATTAGCGCTTAACGCATGTTCAACACTTCGGTAATATGGGGAATTGCCCAGTCAATTGTTTCTTTGTCGATGGTTAACGGGGGAGCAAATCGAATCACTGTTTCATGCGTATCTTTGCACAAAATCCCTCTATCGCGCAGCGCTTCACAGAAACGACGCGCCCCACCGGCTTGCTCGTTGACCTCCAAGCCGATGAGTAACCCTTTACCCCGAACTTCTTTCAGATGCGGGCTGGGGATCTCCGCCAGCCGCTCCTGAAAGTATTGGCCTATTTCAGCTGCGTTATCAACCAGCCCCTCTTCGATAATAATATTAAGCGCCTCGTGCGCCACAGCACTACCCAACGGATTGCCGCCAAATGTCGAGCCATGATCGCCGGGTTCAATGACCCCCATAATCGCTTCATCAGCCACCGCCGCACTAACCGGATAAAATCCGCCACTGAGCGCCTTCCCTAAGATCATAACGTCGGGCCGAACATCTTCGTGGTCACACGCAAACATTTTTCCCGTCCGGCCTAAGCCCACTTGGATTTCATCGGCTACAAAGAGAACATTGTGATGAGTACAAATATCGCGCACCTGGCGCAGATACCCCTCCGGTGGAATAATCACGCCGCCCTCGCCTTGGATCGGTTCAAGCAACACCCCGGCCGTATTGGGCGTAATAGCCGCTTCGATAGCTTGAGCATCGCCAAATGGGACGATGACAAAACCGGGCGTATGTGGCCCAAACAATTCCTTATACTGCGGTTCCGATGAAAATGAAATCACGGTGATCGTCCGCCCATGGAAATTACCGCCGGCGACTATAATTTCAGCCTGATTGCGCGGAACGCCTTTTTTCACATAAGCCCATTTGCGAACGACCTTTATCGCCGTCTCGACAGCCTCTGCCCCGGAGTTCATCGGCAGTGCCATATCGTACCCGGTCACCTCGTGAAGCTTTTTTAGGAAATAGGGATAGCGATTATTGCGAAACGCCCGCGAGGTTAAGGTCAACTGTTGCACCTGTTCTGTTAGTACTTTTACCAGGCGGGGATGGCAATGGCCCTGACTTACCGCTGAATAAGCACTTAAGCAATCCAAATATTTTTTGCCGTTGACATCGTACAGCCACACGCCTTCGCCGCGTTCGATGACCACATCAGGGAGAGGCGTGTAGTTGTGAGCGCCGTGTCGATATTCCAGATCCATAATCTCTTTTATATTCATTGAAGGTCTCCTGATAATAGATAAATTTTGGTAAAAAAAAACCTATTTCAATAGATATGAAATAGGCTTTGCTGCAGAAATCCGGTGGCGTCGCCACCAAACTCTTCTTTTATAGTAAGGTCTTACGGAAAAAAGGGGATATGAGAGTCACTATAACTTAAAAACATACCGGTGTCAAGAAGATTTTGTCCTAAAATTCGGTTCGATGTTTGCTATAGCGCTGGTGTTTGTTGTTGTCTTTCCAGAGTAGAATATTTCCATCTTTTACACCATGTGTAATCGCCGCAGCGTCGTCTGATACATCTGGTAAATCTCCGGGTAATGAACGTGAACCCCATCCTGTACAATCATTTGCCCGTTGACCACGACCACATCAACCGCCCGTGGCGTAGCCCCAAACAGAACCCCATCGGCTAACAGATTATCCGACACCGCTGCAATACCCGGATCATCCGCCTTGAGCGTAACCCTGTCCTCGGCCCAAACCGCACCCAGCCCGATGGCCTGATAACCACCGACCGTAGCCAGCCATAGCAATTCCGGAGCCTCAGCCGCAACATGCCGCGCTTCCGTACGCGAACGGTCATCCAACTCGACGGCCCGGACCTCCTCAAAAGCGTCGCTCCCGGCGTGGCTGTCGACACCCACGCACAGTCTGGCTCCTGCCTGCACCAGGGCCGCCGTCTCCGGTAAGCCGTCGCCCAAATCGCGCTCGGTGGTGCGACACAGACACACAAACGCGCGCGCCGCCCCCAAAGCCTCGATCTCATCCGGCGTTAGATGCGTGGCGTGGATACCCACAAAGCGATCATCTAACACCCCCGCCTCGGCCAGCAGTTCGACCGGCCGCCGACCGTATTCGGCCAAACACTCCTCCAGTTCGGCCCGTTGCTCGGCCACGTGCATGTGGAACGGCAACCGCTGCTGCCGGGCATACTCCGCCAGCGCGATGGTCTGCTCACGCGGTACCGCCCGGATGCTGTGCGCCGCTAACCCAACCGCCACCAGCGGATCATTTGCGTAACGCGCCATCAACTGTTCGACATCGGCCAGCACCGGCTCGATCCCGGAATCGATGAATCGCCGTTGGCCCGCTGCCAGTTCCTTTTGATACCCGGCCCGAAAATAGGCCGTGCGCATCAGCCCAATCCGCACGCCGACCGCCTGGGCCGCGCGAATCACCGCCTCGGCCAGCTCGGTGCGATTGGCGTACGGCTGCCCGTCCGGCCCGTGGTGAACATAGTGAAACTCCCCCACCGCCGTCACGCCCGACATCGCCAGTTCGGCAAAGGCCATTTGCGAGATGGCGAAAATCGCCTCCGGGTCGAGCTTCTCCACCAGCGCATACATCAACCCCCGCCACGACCAGAACGACCCGGCCTGCGTCGCCCGTCGCTGAGTTCGTCCTCGCAGCGCCCGTTGAAATGCGTGCGAGTGTGCCGTCGCCAGCCCCGGCATCACGATGCGATCCCCCTGCCGCGTAATGCTTGGTTTTTGTGTATCCATAAAATAGCTCCTGTGCCTTCCGCTTTTTTGAACAAATCGCTACCGAACAGCCTCGCACTTCATGTCATTTCGAGCGACGCAGGCGGAGAAATCCCTCAGCATGGTGTTGGACACCAAACGCTGTAGGGATTTCTCCGCCTGCGGCTTCTAAGTGACAGAAGTATCTTTAATGGCGTGAGTTCTATGATAACCGTGCCCCAAAATCAGAGCAACTTGCTCCTCATTACTCAATGGCATGAAGTTAAGCATCCCCAGTAGCCGGAGCAGCGCGGAGGCGTATCGAGGGGTGCGGGTTGGCCTCAAGTCGTCGTCGTAGCCGCACCCCTCGCTACGGTCTCGCAAACTCGCCCTACTCGGGATGCTACGCTCACTTAATGCCAACCCCCTCATCACTCCCCCGTCAGAATATGCGTTCGACCACATTTTGCGCTATACTATGCGTGAGTCACTACAAGGAGGATCTCAAATGCGCAAATATCATGAAATCTACCTAAACGATCACCGTATCGAAACCAACGAACTCGAAGGCGAGGACATTATCAAAGCTGGGCGCTATCACATCGCCCAAACGCTGCTGGCGAACGACATCGCCGGCGTCGATCCCCTATCGCCCGACAATATGCTTATCTTTTCCGCCGGCCCCTTTGCCGGCACCAGCTTTTCAAACGCCAACCGCACCAGCGTGGGCTGTAAAAGCCCGCTAACCGGCGGCATCAAAGAAGCCAACGGCGGCGGCACGTTTGCTTACGCATTAGGCCAGTTACAGATTGCCGGGTTCAACCTGTACGGCGCATCCGACGACTGGATCATCATCCATTTCAAAAAGGACGGTTCTATCGAGTTCGACTCCGGCACGCCTTACCTTGACCTGGGCAATTTCGAATGCGCTGCCCGTTTGCACGAGCGCTACGGCAAAAAGGTTTCACTCGGCATCTGTGGGCCGGTCGGCGAGTACCAGGGTCTGCTGGCCGGTATCGCCTTTAGCGACATCGACCGCCGCCCTTCCCGCATTGCAGCCCGCGGTGGCGTGGGTGCGGTGATGGGCAGTAAAAAGGTCAAAGCCATCGTCGTCGACATGGATAAAATCCCGCCGTTGGTCGACCGCAAATCCGTGCTTAAATCCATCGGCACTTACTCCAGCAAACTGCGCGAGAGCGAGGTGATTGCCACCTACAGCAAACTCGGCACAATGAACATGGCCGATTACACCAATTATATGGGCGGGTTGCCGGTGCGGAACTTTACATCCGGCCAGCAGGTTGATATTAATGAAGAGACCTTCAAAATGGGTGGCGATTACATCACAAAACTGAACAACGCCAGGGGCGGCAACCACACCCACGCCTGTATGCCCGGTTGCGTCATCCAGTGCAGCAACGTCTATGTCGATGCCGACGGCAACGAAGTTGTTTCGCCGGTCGAGTACGAAACGCTCGGCCTGCTGGGCACCAACTGCGGCATCACCGACCCCGACGACCTGGCCGCATTGAACCACATCGCCAACGACCTCGGCATCGACACCATCGAAACCGGCGCGATGCTGGCCGTCTTGATGGAGGCCGGACTGGCCGAATTCGGCGATGTCGGCTTCATGACCGAAGCCCTTAAGCACATTCGGCTTGGCAGCGAAACCGGCCAGCTCTACGCTCAAGGCACGGCCCGCGTCGGCGAGCATTTTCAGGTGCAGCGCGTGCCGGTCATCAAAAAACAGGCCATCAGCGCCTACGACCCCCGCGTCATTGAGGTCACCGGCATTACGATGATGGTCACCGCGCAAGGAGCCGACCACACCGCCGGGAATCTGCCCAAGATGGAAACCGCCGGCAAAAGTTTGGCCGAGTTGATGGACGCCAGCCTAGCGGTGCAGCTCACCAACGCCGCCATCGATTCTTTGGGCTTGTGCG
>JAGRBZ010000183.1 GCA_020433805.1 Anaerolineae bacterium | reverse complement strand
CGCAATACAAGAGGATCAAACCCAGGCGGGTGTCGAACAGCGTCCAGGTGTCGTAGTGAAAGACACGAGTGTACATCAAAAATAGAGGCAGCAGAAAGGCCGCCGGTGGAGCCATGCGGTTGGTGATGGTCCAGAAGAAAATGTTGTCGGCCCCGGTCAGTTTCCAGCGGGTGAGGGCGTAGGTGGCTAACAAGGCCAAGACCGCCACCAGGATAGCGTTCGAGGTCGCGATGACAACCGAGTTGATCATGTAGCGTTGAAAGACCGGATCGGTCAGGGGGCCGGTGTAGTTTTCGGCAAAGAAGGTGGTTTGGATAAAGGAAGGCTTGCCGATGAGTTCGACCCGGCTACGGGCTGAAACGATAAACAGCCAATAGATGGGGACGAGGACGATTAAGGAGGCCACAATCCAAACGAGATACAGTCCTATCCAATTTAATGTTTTTCTAAATGCGCCTGCTGCCATGTACTTGCTCTCCCTTACTTATTTTTTCTGAAATGATGAGATAGCGACAAAGAGTAACCAACAAAAAACGATGGTGAAATAGAGCGTTAAGAGTGAGGTGGCCGAGCCATAGCCGTAGTCCGTTTTGGGGAAGACCACGCGGAAGATGTGCAGGCCAATATAGCGGGTGGCGTCGCCCGGCCCGCCACCGGTTAGCATAAATACTTCGTCGACTATCCGCAGGGCGTCCATAATTCGAATAAAGACGGTGGTCAGGATGATAGGCATCATCATGGGGATGGTGATATGGCGATATACCTGCCAGGTGCTGGCTCCATCAACCATGGCCGCTTCGCGTGGCTCTTGGGGAATCGAGCTTAAGCCGGCCAGCATCGTGAGCGTCACAAACGGAGTCCAGTGCCAGACGTCCATGAGAACGGTGGTCACAAAGGCTTGCGTGCCGGATGCGCCAATGCGATATTCAAAGCCAAGCCCTTCTTCCAGTCCGTACCACAGCGGCCCAAAGCCGGGGATGACCATCAATCGCCACAAAGCACCGACGGCGATGGGGGCAATCATTAAAGGTAGGGCGTGTACAACGCGGAAAAAGGTTTTGAAGGGGAAATCTTTGAGCAGCAGTTGGGCTAGCAAGAACCCTAAGATAAGGCTGGTTGATACCGACCAAAACGTAAACTGGATGGTGTACCACAGCGACCGCAGAAACTCGGAGTCGAAGACCAGGCGGCGGTAGTTGTCAACACCGGTGTAATGGAGTCCTTCTCGGGCTGAAAAGATGTTCCAGTCGAAGAAGCCCACGTACAGAACATATAAAAATGGCAAAAAGCCGGTAATAGCCAAAATGACGAGCGTGGGCGTTAAAAATGCCCAGCCCAGCCCTTGTGATTGCTTCATATATCCTCCCCTTGTTGGTGTGGCAGTCGTTGCGTGCAGCGACAAGAATAAATTCTGATATGATGGCAGTATGCTGATGTTTGTGGTTTTAGAAATTAATCGGTACGTGCCGGAGGCACAAAGCTAGCTTTGTGATTCTCCGATGAATTTGTTGATTTACAATTATCGGCAAAAAAGCGAGCCGCAGCTTGCTTGAGCGCGTCAGTTGGAGCTGGTTCGTCGAGAATTACCCCGTAAATACAGGGTGCCGTTACCCCATAAGGTGTGATATACAGAGAAAAGGGAAGGATGCCAGACCGGCAAAAAGCGCGGTGTTGCTCTTTGAATAAGCGCGTTGGTTGATGCTAACCTAACTATAAACGATAGGAAAGCGTTGATACCAACAATCTTTGCGAGGTTCCTCATTGAAAACTTCTCCTTCACTCTTTGAAGAATGTTTGATTTCGAACTTGGGAAATTCTTAAAATAAGGCAAGTTGCTGTTAGGGGGTAAGGAGAAATCATTACTCCTTACTCCTTATTCCCTACTCCCCGCGTGTTAGGGGCTTTTGGTGGGCTTGGTATGGTAGCAACTTAGATTACTTATGATGGTATCAAAAAGGAATCGTTTTGCCAATGGGCATTTTTCCCATATCTCGGGGAAAAATGCCCTATTTTTTGGGAAGATTGCCTAGAAGTAATAGGTAAGACACGCCAACCACTTACAAAAACTGATACAACAAGGCGCGTCGAATGACAAAAAGATATTCGTTTTGTCAGAAAATTGCCCTAATACTACCCAGTTTACCAGAAATTTGTGACGTATAATTATGCTAAACTACTTGATTTGTTCATTACACCAACTGTGTAAGTTCTATATACATAAAACTTTTCTCTGACTTGAAAATTTTAGGAATTGTGTAGTTAAAAACATGAAGGAAGGTGACGGCCACTTATTGATAAAAACCACCACAGTGGAGATAGCTCCAATGGAACCTAGTTAGCATAAATACTGTTCACTTATCCTAAATTCAAAAGAAACGAAACCTGGGGACTACACATGATCAACTGCATAAGAAAAATAAGTATCGCTGCGCTTACCGCAGTCGGATTGCTTGGGTTCGTGCTGGGCATATGTTTAACGTTACCCACCCCCAGCCAGGCATCATCTTCACCGCCGCCCTCACCCAGCATAGTCGCTCCGGCTATAAGTTACACCGTTTTTTTGCCCATCATTTCTAAACCCCAGCCAAGTGCATCGCCTGATTGGCTTGCGACAGTTAATTTTTATCGGTCTTTAGCAAATTTACCCGATGTAACCGAGAACAGCAGCTATAGTGATGGCGCTTGGAAACATGCGCGTTATATGGTCAAAAATGATTTTATAGGACACACCGAAGACCCCGGTAATCCGTGGTATACGCCCGAAGGATTAAAAGCGGCGCAAAGTAGTAATCTTGCTGTGTTTTCTAATATCAACACAACGGACGAGGCGGCTGTTGCCGCGTGGATGGATGGCCCCTTCCATGCCTTGGGTGTACTTGATCCGGCCCTTAAACAGGTGGGCTTTGGCAGCTATCGCGAAAACATTGGCCTATATCGGGTGGGTGCCGCGCTGAATGTCATTCAAGGCTTAGGTAGCATCCCGTCTGGCACCAAGTTTCCTATATTCTTTCCGGCAGATGGTACGAAAACACCGCTTTCAACGTTTACGGGCGAGTCGCCCAGTCCTCTGTCGAGTTGTCCGGGTTATAGTACCCCCACCGGCCCAAATATCATCTTACAAATAGGGGACGGCAGCCGGACTCCGAACACGACAGCGCATTCCTTTTTAGAAAATGGAGTACCCAAACCGCACTGCATTTTTGATGAGACAACCTATCATCATAACGACAGCAGCAGTCAAAGTTTGGGCCGAAATATTCTTAATTCAAGAGATGCGGTTGTTGTGATGCCGCGTTACCCCTTAAAGCCGGGAGCGATTTATTCGGTCTCAATTACGGTAAATGGACAAACCTATACCTGGTCGTTCGAGGCATTGTGACATCGCGTAAGCTTTAGAGGCGATTGTTGACTCATTCAACCCACCCTACAAAATTTTAGGACTATCACAGCTCGGACTTAAAAAATCATTCCACCTTGAAAAAATATCATAGCTCGGACACAATATAATCGCCAAGTCTAATATCAAACAGCATTAGCAGTAAAAATGTTTGTCTACATTTGCATACGAGGTACTGCCCATCAATGCGACTCTCGCGACAGAATGTTGAACAGATAGTCCGGCAAGCTAGAGCCGAGAATACACGACCTGATTTTTCAAACTCCGATTTGTCGGGTGTCGATCTGAGCTGGATCGATCTTAGTTGGGCGATCTTGGACGGAGCCGACATACGAAGCAGCAATTTTAAGGGAGCGACCTTATTCGGCATCAGTTTGTGGACAACAAAGCTTGATGAAACCACCGTCATCGAAGAAAAATGGTGTACGGTTTGGCGGGTGGTCAATGAAGATGTAACCGGAAAAGATCTACGCGCTATCGATCTTCGGTTTGCCGACTTGAGTGGTGCAAATTTATGCGGGGCGGATCTGCGAACCGCCAAACTTGAACTGGTCGATTTTCGAAATACTACAATTGATCAAAAAACACAGATGGATGAAAAATGGCGGTTAGTGTGGCAAATCGTTAACCAACCGATTGATGATGCTGAAGTGAGAGGCAAAGATGTAAGCTTTGCCAACTTATCCGAAGTCAACTTCTCAGGCAAAGATCTATTTGGGACCAACTTTACCGGAACCAATTTACGCGATGCGAATTTGAGCAAAGCCACGCTAAGTGGAGCATTCTTTAACAGTGCCAGTCTAATTTGGGCCGATTTATATCAGGCCGATTTAACCCGAACCGACTTAAGCCAGGCCAATTTTTGTCGAGCAAATTTGGAAGGAGCCAGTCTGATTGGAGCGGACGGGCGAAAGGCCAATTTTAGCAATGCTAATCTAAAAAATGCCTCATTAAAATGGGCTAATTTGGAAGGTGCTACCTTTACCAAGGCCCAACTGGAAGGCACGGATTTGCGAGAGGCAAACTTAACAGGCGTAAATGTAGAAGGAGTGGAGTTTGAGCAGGCATTATTATACTGAGAGAATAACCCCCGATGTTACCTTGCTAAAGCATTTAGCCCCCGAATGAATTCGCGGGCTGCTATGCTAAATGTGGAAGTTATTTTATTGCCGTTCCTAAACAATGAAGGAATGAAGAAAGGAAGATCATATGCCCGCTATTGCCTTACTGGGTGAATTTAATCCCACGTCTCCAACCCATGCCGCTACCAACGCGGCCATAGCGCATTCACGGGCGGCGCTGGATATTGCTGTAGCAGCGGAGTGGGTGGCCACGGACGCTATTGAACCGGCGCTGCTCGCCCGCTTTGCGGGAATTTGGGTTGCGCCCGGCAGCCCCTACAAAAATATGGACAACACCCTGTGGGCGATACAGTATGCGCGTGAAAACCACGTTCCCTGCTTTGGCACCTGCGGCGGGTTTCAGCACATGCTACTGGAATATGCGCGGAACGTGCTCAGCTTCAAAGACGCCCATCACGCCGAGTACGATCCCTACGCCTCTGATCTGTTTATTTCGGAACTGACCTGTTCGTTAGCCGGACGTGAAATGGAGCTAACCTTTGTCGATGGCTCTACGGTAGCGCGTATTTACGGTTCGCTGACCGCAACCGAAGCCTACTATTGCAACTTTGGCGTCAATCCCGACAAAGTTCACCTTTTGAAACGCGGCCCCTTGCACATTACCGGCTCCGATGCTGAGGGCGAGATTCGCGTCATCGAACTGCCCGACCACCCTTTCTTTTTGGCTACGTTGTTTGTACCCCAAACAAAATCAACGCCCAGCCGCCCCCATCCGCTCGTCAATGCCTTTCTGGGGGTGGTGGTAAGCAACACCCCCGCCTGATGCCATCCGTCCGAACAGCACGAAACATCTTTTTCATACGACAAACCTCTTCGCGTTGCGAAAACCGGCATGTTTTATGCTGCAAGCCTCCTTTAAAGTTTAAAACGGGCATGTTTCATGCTGCACCCCCTTTTCACGCTTCAAAATTCTCTCTTTCCGCTCAATTCTATGAATATCTCTAAGTAGAACTTACGCAGTTCAAATGGTGACAGTCACTTCGATGCCTTAAATCGAGCTATGTGGCCAAACGAACGCTCATTTTCAATGAATAAGTGACTGTCACCTGGGTTATTACACCCAACTGCGTAAGTCATATATAGTTCGCAGTTTTCTAACTTTGAATTTGTGAAAAGGCTTGGTATTATATAACCCGGTTGCCACAGCTTCACCCAACAGGCAAAACCTTACTTCTCGGCAACTGCATCCTCTCAACAAACGCTTCGTCAAGTTCAGGAGAAGTTTAAAACACAGCTTCGCCATGACCTTATTCTCCGTCTACTCAGGGTGCTATGTCTACTGAAAATATGGTCCTATGGGGCTGACACAATGGGGGTGTCGATGGGCGTTATAAGTACCGGTTGGCAAAATGTTCGCATTCGATTTAGTGACGATACATCCGGCATCATCACAACGTGGACTGGGTGGAACACCTGGTGGTTTTGTGCCTTTGTAGCCGGCTTGAGCTTGGGCATTTTTTGGCTTCTTTACCGGGCCAAAGCCAACAAACTTAAAACCGAACAGGCCATGACCGCCAAGCTTCGTGAAAGTGAAGAGCGCTTTTCAAAGGCGTTTCGCTCCAGCCCGGCGGCGTTGAATATTGTTGATTTCCAAAGCGGTAAAATGAGGGAAGTTAACCAGGCTTGGAGCCGGATGACCGGCTTTAGCCGTGAAGAAGCCGTTGGCCGCACCACTGTAGAGTTAGGACTGCTTACGGAGGAAATGCGTCAAGGACTTATCGACGAAATAGTGGCAAAAGGCAGAATTCATAACGTTGAATTCACATTCAAAAATCGCTTTCAACAATCATGCACGGTTCTGGGTTCAATGGAACTGTTTGATGTCGACGGCGAACCGACGGAATTGGTCACAATGATTGACATCACTGAGCGCAAACGGATCGAAGAGGCACTGCGCGAGAGTGAACGCCAGTTGGCAACCCTGATAAGCAACTTGCCCGGTATGGCCTACCGTTGCCGCAATGATCGAAACTGGACGATGGTATTTGTAAGCGGAGGCTGCTTCCACCTAACCGGCTATCAAGCGACTGATTTGCTGTATAACCACACCATTCCCTACGCCCAGCTCATTCATCCGGATGATCGAGAGTATGTTTGGCAAACGGTTCAAACAGCCATAGACAAGCGTGAACCCTTTGAAGCTGTCTACCGACTGACCACGGTCGACGGTCAGGAAAAATGGGTGTGGGAACGAGGCCAAGCCATCTTTATCGAAGAGCAAAATACGGGCGTGTTAGAAGGCTTTGTCAACGACATCACCGAGCGCAAACATGCCGAAGAAGCATTGCGAGAAAAAGAGGCTCACCTGGAAGAAGCACAAGCCCTGGCCAAGTTGGGGAGTTGGATACTTTATCCTGAAATTCAAAACGGCGTTTGGTCTAAGCAAATGTTTGCCTTATTTGGGCTAGACCCTGCCGGTGGCACCCCCGAATTTACACAATTTCTCGACCGTGTTCATCCCGATGACCGAAGCAACGTGGTCGCGGCCAATGAAAAAGCTATTCAAACCGGCGTTACCTCTGAGGTTGAGTATAAAACCAATCCGGCATACGGGCCGGTTCGCCATCTGATAGCCGAGGGCCATGCCGTTCATAACGAACAAGGTCATCTGCTGTATATAGCCGGAACCGTACAAGATATCACCGAGCGCAAACAAAACGAGGAACAGCTGAGGGAACATGAACATTTTATCTCAGCCATTGTTAACACCACCCCAGCTATTGTCTACGTTTATGACATGGAAACCCAAAGTAACGTGTATATCAATACCGGGGTCGAGCGACTGCTGGGCTATACACCAGAGGAGATCCAGTCGCGGGGATCAGACCTATTTGCCGATCTCATTCACCTGGATGATATGGCTACCGTTCTTGCCTTTCAAGAGCAGGTAGCCGCGGCCGATAATCAAGATGTGTTGGAAATTGTGTACCGCCTGCGCCACGCAGACGGAAACTGGCGCACCCTGCACAGTTTTGAGCGCCCTTTTCTAAGAAATAGCGGGGGCGCACTCAAGCAAAAAATTGGCGTGGCGATTGACATTACTAACGAAATAAAGTTGGAAGAACAATTTCGACAAGCCCAGAAGCTAGAGTCTATCGGACGCCTGGCCGGTGGTATTGCTCACGATTTCAATAATCTGCTGGTTCCCATTCTCGGTTATGCCGAGTTGGGGATGACGGAGCTGGCCCCCAGTAACGCACTTTACTCTAATCTAACGCATATCAAAAAAGCTGCCGAACGCGCTGCGGATCTCACCCAGCAAATTTTAGCTTTTAGCCGCCGTCAACTCTTAGAACTGCGAACCCTCGACCTAAATGAAGTTATTACTGATTTTCGAAAAATGGCCCAACGCCTCATTCGAGAAGATATTGAAGTGAATGTCCATCTCGAGCCGTCACTTGGATATATTCGCGCCGACAAAGCGCAAATGGATCAAATCTTAATGAACCTGATGATCAATGCCGGTGACGCCATGCCAACGGGGGGCAAACTGACCATTGAAACGGCCAATATGTTTCTTGATGAAGCCTATTTGGCACGCTATGCGGTTGAACAAAAGCCGGGACCTTTTGTGATGCTGGCAATTAGCGATACCGGGCAAGGAATGGATGCGGAAACCCGCGAACATATCTTTGAACCTTTCTTTACCACTAAGGATCGGGGGCAAGGCACCGGGTTAGGGCTGGCGACCATTTTCGGTATTGTGAAGCAGCATCAAGGCCACATCTGGGTTTATAGTGAACCGGGACAGGGCACAACATTTAAGATTTATCTGCCTCAGACTAAAGAAGTCAATCAACCGGTTAAAGCACATCAGCATGAATCAGCCCCTGTCTACGGCACGGAAACGGTACTGGTGGTGGAAGATGAAAAGATGGTGCGCGAACTTGTGTGTGAAACCCTTACGGCCCACGGCTACCAGGTCATTGAAGCGAGCAACCCTGATCACGCCTTGCAGTTGGCAGCAGGTCACAAGGAAACGCTGCATCTGTTGCTGACAGACGTTATTATGCCCAAGATGAATGGGCGCGAGCTTCACCAACAGTTAATAGCCATCAAACCCAACATCAAAACGTTATATATGTCGGGCTATACCGACAATGTTATTGTCCATCACGGCATACTGGATGATGATATCGAATTTCTCCAAAAACCCTTCACCATAACCCAGCTAACCCAAAAGGTGAGAACCGTTTTAACGCCCTAAACCCCATTACATTTTCCGTTCGCCGCGACCCCTTTACCATCCGCCGAACTACCTGTACCGCTCGCCAAACTATTAACCTCAGTTCGATAATTAAAGTCACAACTGTCATTTCGGAGCCGGAGGCGGAGAAATCCCTCAGACATCCCAATACATGAAGCATTCGCATGGAAAAAATGAGCATTATTGCTGCAAATTTTTCCAACCGGATACCGTTTCAGGCGTATTGTCACAGGGATTTCTCAGCTGCGCTGCGAAATGAAATGAGACGCATCCCTTGGCCCCTCTGAAAATAGGATTTAGGGATTGGAAATTAGCCATTAGGGAAAGACTAATTCCCGACTCCTAATTCCTAACTCCTGATTTTCATTGTCGCCGTCCTCTCAATATCCCTTAAAACTGATAATGTGTCCAGGTAGAAACTCCATAAATGACCAGTGCATTCACGCTGTTTCTTTCGTACACTAATAACGGGTGGGTTCTATGCCGATTCTTACCCATGGGAAACCGCTGACCGAGATGTGCTATGACGATTGCGTTTACAATCTCATCTAAAGCAAAGACGCTTGCCGGATAGTTGAACACCGAGCATCAAGGCCAACGACACACAGCCCTTAAAAAACCAAGCGAGGTCCCATGAAAATTTCTAAATATATTTGGATTCTCGGCATCGCCGTTACGGCTGCCGTCATTATTATTCCTATAGCTCTCTTTGTGCCCGATCAAACCCCGCCACCGGATGATCCCTGGGCACACGTACCCGACGCCACCGTCCACACCGATCATACCGACCTAATGACCGGCCCGTATGAAACGGGGATGGAGGTCACCAAAGCCTGCCTCGACTGCCACCCGCAGTCCGCCGACCAGGTGATGCATACCTCACACTATACCTGGGAAAGCGATCCGGTTTACATGCCCGAGCGTGACGAAACGATAACGCTGGGCAAGAAGAACAGCATCAACAACTTCTGTATCGGTATCGAAGGCAACTGGGCCTCTTGTACCTCGTGCCATACCGGCTACGGCTGGACGGATGACAGCTACACCTTTTCCGAGCAGGAGGATGTCGACTGCCTGGTTTGCCACGACAACAGCGGCACCTACGCCAAGAGCAAAGGCGGCTATCCGGCTGAAGGTGTTGACCTGGCAGTAGTGGCCCAAAGCGTCGCCAGCCCTTCCCGCGAAAACTGCGGCGGCTGTCACTTCAAAGGCGGCGGCGGCAACGCCGTTAAGCATGGCGATTTGGATGAAAGCCTCTATTTCCCCACCGCCCGCATCGATGTTCATATGGGCGAATACGGCTTCCAGTGCATCACCTGCCACCAAACCACAGACCACGATATTAAAGGCCGCGCCCCGTCCGTTAGTCCGGGCGATTTGACCCAACAAAACCAGGTCTTCTGCACCGACTGCCACAGCGAAACGCCCCACGTCGACCAGCGCATCAACGAGCATACCGACTCCATCGCTTGCCAGACCTGCCACATTCCCTCGGTTGCCAAAAAAGAGGCCACCAAAATCCATTGGGATTGGTCGACTGCCGGGCAAGACATTCCTGAAGACGCGCACGAGTATCTTAAGATCAAAGGCTCGTTTGCCTACGAGAAAAACCTGCCGCCCGAATATTACTGGTACAACGGCAGCACCAGCCGCTACCTCAAAGGCGACCCGGTTAATCAAGATGGCGTAACCGATATGAACGCCCCCAAAGGCGACATCGACGATGCCACCGCCAAAATATGGCCCTTCAAAGTCCATCGCGGCAACCAAATTTACGATGCCAACTATGGCTACTTCCTGGTGCCCACCACCGCCGGTGAAGGCGGCTACTGGAGCGAGTTCGACTGGGACAAGGCCCTGCGGCTAGGCGAAGAATATTCCGGCCTTGCCTACAGCGGCGAATACGACTTCGCCACAACCGAAATGTACTGGCCGACAACCCATATGGTTTCGCCCCAAGAAGATGCGCTCCAGTGCGTCGACTGCCACAGTGACAACGGGCGGCTCGACTGGACGGGGTTAGGCTACGATGGCGACCCGGTTAAATACGGCGGCAGACCGCTCCACGCACCCACCACCCAACTTCTACCCCAAGAGGACGCGAAGTAAATGAATACGCTGCTACGAAAAATTTCTCTCGCATCCCAAGCAGTACCTCTGCGACTTCATTCACGCCGTAAGCACTCCCAACTAGCATCCCGAGTAGGTCGAGCCACGCGAGACCGTATCGAGGGGTGCGGCTTTGGCAAAGTGTATTTCTTGGGAAATCGAATTCAAATAGTGAGCCTTACCGTTGCATTCAGCCTGCTGCTTACTTTGATGATGGCTGGGTTGGCCCTGGCTGATGGGCCATCGCTGCATCCGACTTTCCCACTGCTCGATGCCGATGGCAACAGCGTGCTGGAAAGCGGCGAACCTATCTCTACGATGCAGACCTGCGGCGGTTGCCACGACACGGCCTTTATCGCCGAACACAGTTTTCATGCCGATGTCGGGTTGAGCCAATTGACCGCACCGGGCCAGGTGTCCGGTGGTCGCCCGTGGGATACCAGCCCCGGCTACTTTGGTAAATGGGACCCGCTGACCTACCGTTACTTAACCTCGGCGGAGGATGAGCGACCGGATATGACTCTACCCGATTGGATTAGGCTGTTTGGCGCTCGCCACGTAGGCGGCGGCCCGGCTGAAGCTGCTCCAACCGGCGAGTCGCTGTTGGAGTTATCCGCCACCAACGCGCATCCCAGCACGTCCACCATCGACCCCGACACCGGCGAGGTTGTGCCGTGGGATTGGTCGGAGTCCGGCACGGTCGAGATGAACTGCTTTCTGTGCCACATCCCCGACCCCAACAACGAAGCTCGCATCGAGACGTTAGAGGCGGGCAACTTCAAATGGGCCAACACCGCCACGCTGCTCGGCACGGGCATCGTCACCGATACCGGCGGCGAACTGGCCTGGAACCCGGCTGCTTTTGCCCCGGACGGCACGCTGGCGCAAGAATACGTCACGATGCAAGACCCCAGCAACAGCAACTGCGGCCAGTGTCACGGGGCGGTTCACACCACCAACGACGAGCCGCTGATCGAGACCGGCTGCGAGGGAGAGACCACCACCACCGGCGAGATTTTCGCCCCGCAGCGCCTCAACAAATCCGGGATGAACCTGGAAGACAAAGAAAACCTATCGCGCACCTGGGACGTTCACGCCGAGCGGGTGGTTGACTGCGTCGACTGCCACGCCTCGCTCAACAACCCCGTCTATTTCCAGGGCACCAAAGATGACACCATTACGCACCTCGTGTTCGATGCCCGACGCATCGACATTGGTGATTATCTGTACCAACCGTTACACCAATTCGCCAAAGGTTCCACGGCCCAAGGCACTGCCGCCCCGGAATTCGACAACACCATGCGCCGCTGCGAGGGCTGCCACGACCCGACGGCCGTCCACGAATGGTTGCCCTACAAAGAGGCCCACTTCGATAACGTCAGCTGCGAGTCCTGCCATGTTCCCAAAATGTACGCTCCCGCTGTGCAGCAGGTCGATTGGACGGTCGTCAATACCGATGGCCAGGGTCAACGGGTCTGCCGGGGCGTTGAGGGCGATCCAAACGATATCAATACGCTTATCAGCGGTTTCAACCCTATTCTGCTGGCCTACCAGCGGGCCGAAGGGGGCGATCCGTTAGCCCCGTTCAATCTCATATCATCCTGGTACTGGGTTTACGGCGAGCCGGAACGGCCGGTGCGCTTGACGGATTTGCAGGCGGCCTACCTGGACGGCGATCAGTACCGAGCAGAGGTGCTGTCCGCTTTCGACAGTGACAGCAGCGGCAGCTTAGACGACACCGAACTGCGCCTCGACAGCCCGGACAAGACCGCTATCATCGAGCAAAACCTGATCGACCTGGGGCTTGATAATCCCCGCATTAAGGCCGAAGTCCAACCCTACAGCATCAACCACGGCGTGACCAACGGCGAGTGGGCCACCAAAGAATGTACGGCCTGCCACGGCCAAGACTCGCGCATCGCCGCGCCGATAGAGCTAGCCGCTTACGTACCGGGCGGCGTTATGCCCGAATTCTTTGGCGATGCCTCCGTCGCCCACGCCGGTGAAATTGTCACCGACGATGATGGCAGTTTGCTTTACCAACCCGATATCGCCAAAGAAGGCGTCTACATCTTTGGCTACAACAGCGTCAAATGGGTCGATTGGCTGGGTGTGCTGGCCCTTGTCGGCACAACGCTGGGTGTCTTTGCCCACGCCGGGTTACGCTTCTACTCCGCCGCCAAAAACGGGCATACCTATCACCGTTATGAACGGGTTTATATGTACACCATCTACGAGCGCTTTTGGCACTGGCTACAGGCGGCGGTCATCTTTCTGCTCATCTTCACCGGCTTAATCATCCACAAACCCGATATGTTTGGTGTGTTCTCGTTCCCGTACATGGTGCAGGTTCACAACGTGCTGGGCTTTATCCTGCTGGTCAACGCCTTTTTAGCCGGTTTTTACCACCTGGCCAGCGGCGAAATCCGGCAGTTTATTCCTCGACCGCGCGGCTTTTTCGACCAGATGATGTCGCAGGCGCTCTTCTATCTGCGCGGCATCTTCAAAGGCGATCCGCATCCGTTCGAGAAATCGCCGCAGAAGAAACTTAACCCGCTGCAGCAGCTCACTTATTTCGGCTTGCTGAACGTGCTGCTGCCGCTGCAAGTTATTACCGGTGTCCTGATTTGGGGGATGCAGACCTGGCCGCAACTGGGCAACAATCTGGGCGGTCTGCCGGTGCTGGCCCCTATCCACAGCTTAATCGCCTGGCTGCTGGCGGCCTTCATTATAATGCACGTTTATTTAACCACCACCGGCCACAAACCGCTGGGCGGTATCCAGTCGATGATGGATGGTTGGGATGAAGTAGAGGTCAATGGGCATTCATCGGAACCGAACCAGACCTGACAGGTTTTAACCATTACTTTTGGCGTAACTATATTTCCGATTGAAATATGGCTTACGCCTGAAGATATCTTTGAAAACCTGTCAGGTCTTAGCTACCCTATAGCAACACGGAGGGCAAGACCTATGCAAGCACTCACCAAAAAAGAACCAAAACCCTACGCCAATCCTTACCTGGCCGGTGTGCTGTTGGGGGTGGTGTTATTCACCGCCTTTTTCCTGACCGGCGACGGCTTAGGCTCATCGGGCGGACTCAATCGGGTATTGGTCTTCCTGGAAGATATATTCGCCGCCGACCACATTAACCGCACGCCCTACCTGATAACGATGGCCGGTGGGGCAAGAAACCCGCTGGATAACTCGTTTGTGTGGCTGGGCTTCGGCACCCTGATCGGAGGCTTTGCATCCGGCCTCATTCACGGGCGCGTGCGGCTTGAAACCAACAAAGGCCCTCGCATCACCAACCCAACCCGCTGGATGATGGCCCTTGCCGGCGGCATCTTGATGGGCTACGGCTCGCGCTTTGCCAGGGGCTGTACGTCGGGACAAGGGTTGTCCGGGGCGTCGGTGCTGTCGGTGGGCAGTTGGGCCTTTTTACCGGCGGTCTTTATCGGCGCGTACGCTTTCGCTTATTTTCTTAGACGCTTGTGGCGATAGGAGCTTATCATGGAACTTTTCCCTGCATTTCCCGGCCCATTTCCCATCGAAGCGATGTACGGCAAAATTGGGCTGTACCTGGTCGCCGCCATCATCGGCTTTGGCTTTGGCTACGTGCTGGAGATGGCCGGTTTTGGCAACTCGAAAAAGCTGGCCGCCCAATTTTATCTGTACGATATGACCGTGTTGAAAGTGATGTTTACCGCCATTTTGGTGGCGATGGTGCTCATCTTTACCGCCGCCGGACTGGGGCTGGTCGATTACAACCGCCTCTTTGTTAACCCCACCTACCTGTGGCCCGGCGTGGTTGGCGGTCTGATTATGGGCGTCGGCTTTATCATCGGCGGCTTTTGTCCCGGCACCTCGACCGTTGGCGTTGCCACCCTCAAAGTCGATGCGATGTTCTTTGTGGCGGGTTTGTTTGTCGGCATCTTTGCTTTTGGCGAAACCATTGACGGCATTCTGAGCGACTTCTGGAATTCCTCTTATATGGGGCGTTTTACCCTGCCAGAGTTATTTGGCCTACCGACAGGCGTGGTCGTGCTGATTATTGTCGCGGCGGCAGTGCTGATGTTCTGGGGCGTCGAACAGGTCGAGGCCATGATGGGCGGCGAAAAACCGAACCCGGCTCACTTCCGCTACAAACTGATGGGTTCCGGGGCGCTGATCGCCGCCGCCGCAGTCGTGATGCTCATCGGCCAGCCAACTTCTGCCGACAAATGGGAGCGTATTGCCGCCGAGAAACAGCCCATGCTTGATGACCGCCAGGTGCAAATCCATCCGGCTGAACTGCTCGACTACATCGACAACGATCAGGTCGATGTCGTAATGCTGGACGTCCGCGACGAAAGCGACTACAACCTGTTCCATATTCAAGATGCCCAGCGGGTGACGCAGGATGAGCTAACAGCGTTGGTTAAAGTCCTCTTAGAAAAGCCCGCGAACACCCTGTTTGTAGTGATGAGCAACGATGAGGAAAATGCGACCGAAGCCTGGAAAGTGCTGGTGGCGGAGAGCTTAAACAACATCTACATTCTCGAAGGCGGCATCAACAACTGGCTGGCTGTCTACGACATCGAGCCGGATGAAGTCAGCCCCATAGCCGTCGCCATGCTGCCCACGCTAAAGCCCGACCCTCCTCAAGGCGACGACTTCCTGCGCTACGACTTCCCGGCGGCACTGGGCGAACAACACCCCGCCGCCGCCCCCGATCCGCACGAATTCGAGATCGAGTATGTTCCCAAAGTCGAGCTACAAGTCAAGCAAGTCACCGGCGGTGGCTGAGGCTAAGATACCTGCCGCAGTTTGCGGCGTTCGATTATCAAGAAACTATAGACACAGGTTACACCCTTGTCCACAGATGACACCGATGGTCACAGATTTTTACGCATTTTAATCTGTGGCCATTTGTGGTTATTGCACTAACCACATATCACTTTGCAAACGAACACAACATTTAGACAACCCCGCCCGGACATCAATGATCCGGGCTATGAAACAGCACCCCATAAATGGGGTTTCATCGAAAAACCGGATTTCATCCGGTGCCGTTTCATAGCTCGGCGAGTTCATCGCCGAGCGGAGGTTGGGAGTAGAAAGTGCTCAGACATAAAATGATATGGTGGTAGATTATTGAAAGCTACGTAGAGAAAAGGAGACGAAGATGCACATTCACACCTTAGAAAAATGGCAGCACACCCATGACTACGCCATTAAAAACGAAAAAGGCGAGCAGCGAACGCAGTATGTCCTGGGGTTAACGGCCATCGTCATGGTCATCGAGATTGTAGCCGGCACGCTTACCGGCTCGATGGCGCTGCTGGCCGATGGTTGGCATATGGCCACCCACGTGGCCGCATTTATGATCACCATTGTCGCCTATCGCTACGCTCGTAAGCATGCCAACAGCCCGACCTATGCCTTTGGCACCGGCAAGGTCAAC
>JAGRBZ010000182.1 GCA_020433805.1 Anaerolineae bacterium | reverse complement strand
GTGGCCGGATCGAGCCGCGATGAGGCTTCATCGAGAATAACCAGGCCGGGATCTTGCAGAAAGACGCGGGTGAAGGCCAGCAGTTGGGCCTCGCCTGCGGAAAGGTTGTTGCCCTCGGTTTCCAGTTCGGTGTCGAGGCCGTCGGGCAGGGCGTTGTACCAATCCAGCAGTTCCAGGGTGTTGATGACCTCCATAATCTGGTCGTCCGGTATGGACCGGTCGAAGAAGGTCAAGTTATCGCGCACGGTCGCCCGGAACAACTGCACGTCCTGCGTCACCATCCCCACCCGCTGGCGCAAATCGGCCAGCGCCGTTTGGCGAATGTCGATGGTGTCGCCGCTATGGCCGTTGGTCCGGCGCTCATCGCTCAGTTGAATGTGGCCGGTGTTGATGTCGTACAAGCGGAAGAGGAGGCGGGTGAGCGTGGTTTTACCACTGCCGGTGCGGCCCAGCAGGCCCAACACCTGGCCCGGCTCCAGCCTAAAGGAGACATCGCGCAGCACCGGTTCATCATCGACATAGCTAAAGGTTACGTGCTGAAACTCAACGGCCAGCGGCCCGGTCGGCAGCGTCGGCTGTGCGGCCGGAACCTCTTGGATTTTGCTTTCCGTGTTGATGAGCGACTCGACCCGGTCGATGCCGGCGACGGCCTTCTGTAGGTTCTGAAACTGGCCGGTAATTTCACGCAGGGGGCGGAAGATGAGGCCGATGTAGTAGACAATCACATAAACGGTGCCAATCGTCAACGCCCCTTGCCGAAAGAGAATGTAGCCGAAGACCAACGACGCAATGCGCCCTAACGTGAAAAGGCCAATCCACATGGTCACCAAGGTTATCGACATCGTTGCCCCTTTAACGCCGGTGTCGAGGCGGACTTTGTTGAACTTGAACAGGTTGCGGATAACATACGGCACCGCTCCGCTGGAGCGCGTATCCTCGGTGCCGGCCAGATGCTCCTCCAGAAAGCCGAAGAGGTCGGCACTGGCCTCGCGCGCCGCTTTCCAATGGGGTATGGCAATCTGGCGCAAGTAGGTTACGCCCCCCATCGCGATAAGGGTGTAGACGGTTAAGACCGCGCTGATGCGCCAATCGATCCACAGCAAAACGATAAGGATGCCGATGAGCAACAGGATGTTGCCGAGAATCTGGATGACGAACTGGGCGAAGAAGATGGCGATGTCGGCCACGTCGCCGTCGATGCGCTCGATCATTTCGCCGGGGGTGCGGTCGTTGTGGAAGGACATATCAAGGCGCAGGCAGTGGCGGGCCAAATCGGCCCGCAATTGGTTGGTCGACTGCCAGCCGACGTCCTCGCCGACGTAGGTCGCCGCCACGCTAATGCCTTGCAGCAGCAGCGATGCTCCCAAAAATATAAGCGCCGCTATGTAGAGCGATTGGGTATCGCCACTGTTGGTGGCGGTGTCGATGAAGTACCGAATAAACTGCGGGTTGACCAGTTGCAGGGCTATCCCGCTGAAAATCAGCCCTGCCAGCAGCCCCACCTTCCAGCGCAGCGGGGCTAAGTAGTGGGCTAATAGCGCCCAATAACGTTGTAAGGGTAATTCCATAGGCTCTCCTTTGGTGAGATTAGAGATTAGAGACTGGAGATTAGGGGATTGGGAGATAAGGAGATGAAGCCGGTTCAATCTCTCTATCTCTTTGTCTCCTCATCTCTTTATCTCCATTACGCAATAAGTTTGAGAGACAATTGCTCACGTCTCGCACTTACTAAGGTACGATCTTAACATTATGTGACAGCAAAAACAAGGCAATTTCGTGTCATTTGGTGGGCTTGGGGGTAAAGGGGGGTCAGGGTGAGGCGCACGTTCTGATGATACGCGACAAGGGCGGCATGCGTCAAGTGACAGATGGCTGACTTCTTCCCTACGTAGAAGCAAAAGGGTACAATGTTGATTAATCACTGTACATCGTTAAAATATCTATACAATTGTACAATTGAAACGAGTTAAGAAATATGGATATTACTGTTGATGCATCGGCTATTATTGCTGTGATTGTTAACGAGACTTCTAAACCCGCTATCATCAGTGCTACATATCAAGCTGATTTAGTGGCTCCCTCCTCAATTTATTGGGAAATCGGAAATGCTTTTTCAGCAATGCTAAAACGTAAACGTTTAACAGTTGAGAAGGCGATTAAAGCTATCGAGATTTACAATCAGATCCCTATCCGATTTGTTACTGTTGAACTAACAGAGTCTATACAGCTGGCTGCCAAGCTTAATATCTATGCCTATGACGCATACTTAATTCGTTGTGCTCAAAAATATAAGACGCCGTTATTGTCGCTCGACAAGCAATTACTAAATGCAGCAAGAACATTAGATGTGGATGTCATTGAGGTGAGTTAATGAACGTTTATACATATTCAGAAGCGAGACAAAACTTAGCCAAATTGCTCGATCAAGTATTGGAAGAAGGAGAAGTATGTATTAAGCGCAAAGACGGACAAGTTTTCATCATTAAGCCAAAACTAAACCCAAGCTCTCCCTTAGATGTTAAGGGCATCGACCTCGACTTGGATGCTGACGACATTTTACAGTTTGTTCAAGCCGGCAGACGCTATAGCGAAGGCTTTGGAAAATAACAGCTTCGCAAAGATCTATGACTCGCATTACAAAATTTTATCTAATCTTTAGCGTAATCCTACTCCTATTTCTCACCGCCTGCACCCAACCCGATGTTGAACCAACGCCGACCACCGCTCCGACAGCCACGCCGGAGCCTACAGCCATACCTCGGGCCGATTTCCCACTCGAAAAAGGCGCGACGTGGGCGTATGAAGGAACGGTGAAATGGCAGGAAGGCTCGGACGTGCTTGAGGATAACATTACCTGGACGATGGAGGTCATCGACACGATTGAGCGGCTGCACGTTAAGGGCTATCTGCTGCGGGGGATGCCGCTCGATTTGGCCTGGTACGAGCCGGGCAAGGAACCGGGCACGCACGTCATCGTTCAGGTCGGCACCAAGTATTACTACGGCGATCAGACCACCTGGCAGCGTTTACAAGACCAAGACGATTTGCTGATGGAGTTGGTGACGGAGTGGGGTTTATTTCTCGACCTGCCGCTGCAAGCCGACAAGTATTTCGGCGAAACAGCGCAGATCACACGCAGCGATTTCTCCTACTTTTGGGTGATCGAGGCCGAAGAGATCGTTTCGCTGGAGCATGTGGCAGGATTGGACGCAACCGGCGAGCGAACGCAATACTCTCTTGCCTTCCGAACCTTGCCCGATCATCAGTTGGTCGACTTTGTGCCGGGCGTCGGCATCACCCACTACGTTTACGTCCACCACGGCACCGTCTCAGAAGCCGATGTGCGGCTGGTCGAATTTCAACCTGGTGAGTAACCAATCTCTAATCTCTATTCTCCAGTCTCTAATCTCCAACCTCCCCATCTCTACTTCCCTTCCACATACAACCACCGCCCCTGCAACCTTCGAAACAAACTCCGCTCGGTCGATGAGATGTCGCGCGTGCCTTGAAACATCGTGGCTCGGTAGGTGACGTAGCCCTCGTCGGGTGTGGCACCTTTTTGGTTTGACAGTACGCTTAACTTCTCAAAGCGGGTGGTATCGCAAAAGATTTTGAGCTGGGCTTCCCAGGCCGCCGGGTTGGCTTGATAGTGGGGGCTAAGCGGGTGGGTTGTCTTCATAATATAGGCCACGTTTTTCAATGCATAAGCCGAATAGCGGGAGCGCATCAAATCCTCCGGCGTCGCCGCCGGTTGTCCGCGATGGAGTGCACCGCAGCACTTTTTGTATTTAAACCCACGTCCGCATGGACAGGGCGCGTTGGGGGAGATTTTCACGATGAATTGCCTTATAAGTTTTGATTATCAATAAACTCGCTCAAAGTAGTGCGTAGTTCGTAGTGCGTAGCAAAAGCACTGCACAATACGCACTACGAATTACGCACTATATTTATACTTCCTCAAAAAGACCACGCTCTCTATTCTTCCGAACCTTGAACGGATCGAATATGCGACCATTCATCGCGATGTAGACCCCGTCCGCCAGCGACGCAACGGCTCCAACGGCGACGCCCACATTAAAAACCGCATCGCTCGATTTGTAGTGGGCCGGTTCCATTGCGCCGGTCAGTACGATGCACTTGTTGGGAATACCGGCTAGTGCCTGGCCGGTGTTGACCATTCTATCGGTGCCGTGGGTGATGATGACTTTCGCTGCCGGATCGGCTTCAACCCGGGCGCGAATGAGCGCGCGATCGTCGTCGTTCATATCGAGGCTGTCTTTGCGCAGCAGCGACTCGATCTCGTACTCGAAGGCAATCGGCAGCGCCTCCAAAATATCGCGGATGCTGGGAAAGCCGACCTGATATTCGCTCAGTTTGTCGAAATAGATTTTGTCGATAGTGCCGCCAACGGAGAATATTTTTATCTTCATAAGTTCCTCGTTAAATTAGGGAGTAGGGAGCAAGGAGTAGGAAGTAAGGGGCGATCTTTCTCCCCTGCTCCTTACTCCCTATTGAGCTTGTGTTAAAGCCGTTTGCGCTTCTCGCTGCATATCACGGAAGCTTTCCTCTAGCAATGGATAGATAAACCAGACGGTGCCCGCTGCATAAATGAAGCCCGTAATCGTTCGAAACAGCCAGTTGCTTTCATACGGCCCAAACGTCTGAACGATTATCAGCGCCAGTGGACCGGCTGCCAGAAAAACAAGCACTTGCCAGACCAGCATTCTTTGCCATAGTAAGATCAGGTTAATAATGCCGATCATCATTAGCCCAATCCCCCACAGCCAGATAATCGGCACGGCTACCATGAGTTCGCTGACAAACTGCATTCCCCCGTCCATTGCGATGGGAATGAAGAATAATAGATACCAACGAAAAGGCAGCACCGGCGGTCGAAATAGAGCGATGCCGTACAGTATGCCTAGCAGAGCCATCGACGTGTGGATAGCCAGACAACGTTGGCAAATGGCGACCTGTTCGCCAAAGATAAAGTAAGAGTGCGAAGGCAACTGGTGGCAGGTAAAGCCATATGTCCAGTAAATGGCTTCGGCTATCCGCGGAAACCCCATCGTCAGTAAAACAGGGGCCAGCAGTGGTAGCAAGAAATAGAGGATGAAAAAACTGTTGATCAGCCAAATCCCATGTTTGGCAAACCAAAGTATGGTTCGATAGCGGGTTAATCCCATCGTCGACATCTTGGTCACCCAGAATTAATAGAGGTAACACCTCAGCCTTCATGTCATTTCGAGCGACGAAGGAGCGAGAAATCCCCTAAGTCACTGTTTGTAACCCATCATCTGGGGGATTTCTCGGCAAAAAACGCCTCGAAATGGACATGCCTGAGCAGTTACTAATAGAGAACGTTAATCCAGTAGCTTCATTTTCATCCACGGTGCGGAGTTGTGGAAGTTGGCTACGGCACTACCGGGCGGAACCAGCGCATCGCAGGCTTCGCGCAGATTGTCATCAAGCGTCATGTCGAGTACCGGCAGCAGATGCTCAAGCTGATCGAGTGTGCGCGGGCCGATGATTGGAGCGGTGATGCCGGGCTGGTCTTTGGCCCACAAAATGGCCAACTGCGCCCCAGACAGGCCATTCTCTTTGGCCAGGGCGACAAACTTATTGCCCATCTCGACTGCGCGGGGCGTGACCCGGTCGGCGTAAATGCCGCCACGTAGTGCGGCCCGCGAGCCATCAGGCCGGATGTTGTTACTGGCATAGCGACCCGCCAGCATGCCCATCGCCAGCGGCGACCAGCAGATAAGCCCCAAGCCGTAGGCCTGACACATCGGCACCAGTTCGTTCTCGATGCGGCGGTCGAGTAAGTTGTAAGGCGGTTGCTCCGACACAAAGCGGACGTAACCTTTCAATTCGCTGGTCATCAGCGCCTCCATCACTTTCCATGCCGGTGCAGTCGAACTGCCGATGTAGCGCACCTTACCCTGCCGCACCAAATCGGTCAGTGCCGCCAGCGTTTCGTCGATGGGCGTTTCGAATTCGGGGCGGTGTAGCTGGTAGAGATCGATGTGGTCGGTTTGCAGCCGCCGCAGCGAGTCCTCACACGCCTTCATAATGTGCAGCCGTGAGTTGCCGCGATCGTTCGGGCCGGGGCCGGTTGGGTAATGTACTTTGGTGGCGATGATAACCGCATCCCGCTGCCCATTTTCGGCCAGCGCCTTGCCGATGATGCGCTCGCTCTCGCCTTGCTTGTAACTGTTGCTAGTGTCAATAAGATTAATTCCCGCCCTTAGCGCCCGGTTAATTAGCCGGATTGAGACGGATTCTAGCGTAGGATTAAGAAAATTGTCGGTGCCCAGCACCAGCGGCGACACTTTTACGCCGGTGCGACCTAAGGGGCGATAGTTCATAGTGTGTTTGCCTCATGGTAGGAATAGGACTTACGCACTTCATGTCATTTCGTAGCCAAAGGCGGAGAAATCCCTACAGCGTTCTTTTGCAAACAATGGTCTGGGGGATTTCTCACTCCTTCGTCGTTCGAAATGACATAAATAGCTCTCAACTGCGTAAGTTCTAAGAAATATATGGAACGTTTGATGTAGGTCGTAAATGATAAAAGCCCACGTCCCACATCAAACGCTTTATCTCGCCGTATACCCCGCATCAACCGCTACCAGCGAGCCTGTCATGTAACTGGCGGCATCGGAAGCCAAAAAGAGAACGACACGGGCGATTTCGACCGGCTCGGCCAGTCGACCCATCGGAACGGTTCCGGCAATACTGTCCATCATCTCTGTGGTAACCGGTTCATGGCGCTCCGATTGGAGCATAGGCGTGTTGACCTCGCCGGGGCAGACAGCGTTGATGCGAATGCCGTCTTTGGCGTGATCGAGGGCCATCGCTTTCGTCAGCAGATGTACGCCACCCTTCGTGGCGCAGTAAGCGGCTACGCCCGCCGAGCCGACATCGCCCCAGATCGAGCCGAAGTTGACGATAGCGCCTTTTCTCTGCTGCTTCATCGCCGGAATAGCCGCCCGACACATGAAAAAGACGCCGTTCAGGTTAACGCCGATGATGCGTTGCCACTGTTCATCGGTGGTTTGCTCGCCGCTGGCGCGAACGATGACACCGGCGGCATTGACCAGCACATCAAGCCGACCGTGTCGGGTTAAGGCTGTCTCTATCGTTTGGTTGCAAAACGCCGAGTCACTCACATCGCCGATAACCGGCTCACCTGCGCCGATTTCCTTAGCCACCTGTTGGGCCAAATCAGCGTTTCGATCAACAATGACGACGTGTCCCCCTGCCGCCGCAAACTCTCGCGCTGTCGCTGCACCCATACCGGAGGCGGCCCCGGTTATAATGGCTACTTGTCCTGTGAAATTCATAGAAACACTCCCGGAAATTTGGAGATGAGGAGATAGGGACGATAAGAGAATTAATCTCCTAATCTCCTAATCTCTAATCTCCCAAAAATACCGCATCATTATAGTGCCGAATGATTCGTTGTCAACGAATTAAGAAATAACAGTTAAAGTTTCTGATTCTCTTTTTACTGCAGGTTTGATTATACTTCGCTCAAGTAGCCGCAATCGTATTTCATTTCTGAACCAGACCTATCCCCGATCCACCAATATGAAGGCTCTTCCCTTCCGAACTATTACAGCCTTAGTTAGCTCGCTCTCCTAGAACCTAATGCAAGAACAAGAGACCTTTTAGGGAATGTCATTCTGAGGTGAAGCCGAAGAGTCTCCATGAAACATCACTTTGATTTGTTTCGGCTGTTTTCGAAGAGATTCTTGACTCGTTCTTCGCTCAGGATAACAAGCCTACCCTAAGACCTGATTTGTTTTTGCACTAATTTGGCAGTGAACTCTAGACTCTCTAACCTCGATTGTCGGTTGGTTTGGAAGGAAGGAAGATGAGTTTATTATATGGGTGGCTCTAAATCGACCTCAGTTTCTTGTCATTTTAAGCATACTCCAGGTACAATAGAATTGTCGACCTCGACTGATTGATCTCTGTACGCTCTCTTCTTAACTACCCCTAATCCTTAAACAAATCGACACTATGTCCAGACTCAGAGCAATACCAATTACGTGTCAACTCTTAGCTAGTTAGTCAAGGATTCTTAGCTGAGACGTTCTCGGTCAATCTGTTTTTTTGCTTTTGATGTGCTGCCGAAATCCTGGTTCAAATAAAAGATATAGAGGATAAATTAGCCGGGCTTTGGGGTAAATCGGAAGCTGCATCCTCTCGATCAGTGATGAAACTGATGAGGGTAAGCTGAATTAGGAGAATTGTAGGGATAGTGTATCTACCTGAATCGTGAGTAAAGGTAAAAAATGTTAGACAATAAAAATACCAAAATTGGTGGCGCTGAATTCAAGAACATCAAAGATAGCAATGTTAATATTGGCAGCGTCAATACCAGTGTAACTGCTAAGGGTGATGTAGTTGGCGGAGACAAAATTACTCATTATTACTTTCATAGCGAGGTTGTGCAAGCCAGTCCGCCACTCTCCTACGAGCCAGAGACGATTGTTATCCCAGAAGGCTCTTTTATTATGGGAAGCGATTATGGCGAACCAAACGAAGCGCCGCAACACTGCGTTGAACTTTTGCAGTACAGGATAGGCAAATATCCGGTGACGAACTGGCAATATGTTGAATTCACACGTCAGACCGGGCGTGTGGTCGACTCAGCGCTGCTATGGGATGGTAATCGGCCTGCTCAAGATAAGTTAAACCATCCGGTCACAGGTGTTACTTGGTACGAGGCAGTGGCTTATTGTGAATGGCTTTCCGAGCAAACAGGGCGGAGATATATATTACCCTCGGAAGCTCAATGGGAAAAAGCAGCCCGTACTATTGATGGACGCCTTTATCCTTGGGGTAATGATTGGCAGAAAGATCGTTGCAACACATCTGAGGAGTTCACAGCGGTGGATGCGTTTCCAGTCCAAAATGACTACGGTTGCTTTGATATGGTTGGCAATGCCCGCGAGTGGACAACTACTTTATGGGGTGAGTCACCTCAGATGCCTGACCCGAAATTTAGCAGTAAATGGCAGAACGATGGTCGGGACAACTTAAACGCGCCTAAAACTACTAGACGGATCTACCGTGGCGGAAGATTGGAAAATTTTATCGATTACCGGTGCAGCTTACGGGGAGCGTATCTACCGGACAAATCGGGACCTAAACGAGATCGTCATAGTTTTCGCGTTGTTTTACTGCCCATTTAAACAGAGCTGCCAAAGGAGCTTTAACTTATGAGCCGGCTTAGAGCACGAGCCGAAAAAAAACGTGAGGAAGCTCAAAAAGTTGAGCAAGAGGAATTCTGGCTGGAGTTATGTAGACGTATCAATGGGGGCCAGCTCATTCCCATTATTAGCAATGCCTTCTACAATGATCAGATTTTCGATATGGATAGTGATCAAATTATTGGCATCAGCAATAATGAAGAAAACCTGCAGGGCTGGAACATAGAGGAGCAACTAGCTGATGCTTGGGCTGCAGAGATCGGCTATCCCCTTCCCGAAACACACTGGCTTCCTAGAGTAGCCCTGTATGACCGAGTCGTGAACTGTCACGATGATTTAGGAGCCAAGCAGAGGTATCTAAATTGGTTGAAAGATAGTTTGCTCTATTTGGCTCAAGATGACAAGGATATCGACCAGGATACGATTGATGATCTAAGAGATGATCTGGAAAAACTAAGTTTTGCCGACATTGCTGTGGAGTTAGGATACCCCAAACCGATCAAGGGCCAAGACGACCCATTGAAAATTTTAGCTAAGCTCAAATTGCCCATCTATGTCACTACTAGCTGCTTTGACTTTTTGGAGCGTGCCATCATTGCCGATAACCGCACACCCCGCACCCAGATCTGCTTTTGGTCAGGCGAACCGGCCAAATTCATTGACGAGTCTCATAAAATCGATCAAAAATTTGAGCCGACGCCCGAACAGCCGTTAGTCTACCATATCAATGGTCTAGAGGCTTACCCGCAATCAATGGTGCTGAGTGAGGCCGATTATCTGGATTTTTTGACTAAAATTTCTCAAGATGCTAGTCAGGAAAGACCGCTTTTGCCTTGGTATCTACGTAAAGCTTTAACCCAATCATCGCTGTTACTCCTTGGTTATCGCCTACGTGATTGGGATTTTCAGACACTTTTTAGAGGAATTATTAACAGCACTCCGCCGAGTTTGCGTCAGTTTAGTTTGGCCATTCAACTGGATCCTAAGGTTCGAAAGGAGATTATATCGGCAGATCAAATGCGGGAATATCTGGAAAAATACTTCAGCTTTAGTAATTTTACCGTAGTATGGGGAACATCGCAGGAGTTTATTGAAACTTTATGGGAAGCTTGGAAACGATGGCGTTAGATCAAAACGATGAAAAACCTATCGAAAACCCCTACATTGGCCCCCGAACCTATAAAACTGAAGAAGCACATCTGTTTTTTGGTCGAGACCGTGAAGCCAGAGATCTGATTTCCCTTATTGTATCCGAGCGATTAGTTCTGTTCTATGCCCAATCGGGCGCTGGAAAAAGCTCGTTACTCAAAACCAAACTTATCCCCGGATTAGCTGCTGAAGGCTTTGAAGTGTTGCCAATAGGTCGAGTGAGCGGGCAAAGTGGCTTTGATCTGCAAACGAACAACATCTTTATCTACAATGTGCTGCAAAGTTTGCATCAGGATCAGCAAGTACCCGATCTTAAAAAGATAACCTTACCTCACTTTCTAGATAATTTGGTTCATACGAACGGCAAATTTCTCTATGATGTTCAGTACCAGTACGCCGACGACGAAGAATTAAAACCTCGAGTCTTGATGATAGACCAGTTTGAGGAAATCCTGACCACAAATATTCCTTTCTGGCAGCATCGGGCCGGTTTTTTTATACAACTCAGTCAAGCAATGGAAATCGACGATCAGATGTGGGTAGTGCTGACGATAAGGGAAGATTTTATTGCCGGACTAAATCCATATCTTCACTACCTGCCAAGTAGTTTGCGTAACCGCTTTTACATGCGTCGTCTAAACCGCGAAGCCGCTTTAGAGGCTATTACCCTGCCGGCCAAAATGGGAGGGCGAAGTTTCGCTCCGGAGGCGGCGGAAATTTTGGTTGATAATTTGCGACAAATTCGAGTGCAAGAGCGAGAGAATGAAATACGTCTCGGCGAATTTGTTGAACCTGTGCAATTACAGACCGTTTGCTTTCAAATGTGGGCCGAGTTAAAAGAGCGGCCTGGGACTGAGATCACGGAGCAAGATATTCGTGAACTGGCCGATGTAGACAAAGCCCTCATATTATTCTATGAAGACGTTATCACCAAAACTGTAGCTCAAACAGGTGTGTCAGAAATTGATCTACGTAACTGGTTTCAAAGCAATCTTATTACTGAAGTAGGTACCCGAGACCTGGTTTTCCGGGGCGATAAGGATACCGGCGGCTTGCCTAACACAGTGGCTGATTTTATTAGTAGCCAATTTATGCTACAGGCCGAAATGCGATCCGCTGGCACCTGGTATGAATTGGTTCATGACCGTCTTGTAGACCCCATCTCTCAATCTAATCAACGGTGGGCAGCTGTCCGGATGCGTACAAATCCCCTTATGCAGCCTACAAGAATATGGCTGGAGTCGGATCGATCTGGTACGCATCTTTTGACCGGACAAACTTTACAGTTGGCCGAGCAGTATGCACAAAAAGAACACAGAGATCTCACCAAGGAAGAACAAGAGTTTCTGACTGAATCGTTACGTCAAGATGAAATTCGAGAACACGAAGCAAGAGTAAATGCTCAGCGTAGACGTAATACTTTTATTGCGATAGTTATATTGGCTGTGGTGATGACTATACTAGCTGTTTGGGGGTGGAACAGTACACACATAGCTAAACGTAATGAACTCCTTGCTAATAAAGCAAGAGCTACAGCTGAGGCTGAAACTGTTCGAGCAGAAGAAGCTCTGAAAAAGGCAGACGAGCAAGAAAAATTGGCTGCTTCCCGATCATTTGCATTTAAATCGATTAACATCCTCGATACTGAGCCTGAGTCAAGTCTGCGTTTAGCCGTTGAAGCCATAAACACCAGTCATACAGTTGCGGCTGAAAACGCTTTGCGTAGAGCAGTGGCTTCACCCTGGCGTGCAACGTTACGAGGTCATACCGATTTTGTTGAGGCAGTTGATTTTAGTCCTGACGGAGATAAACTCGCGACTGCCGGTTGGGACACCACAATTCGCATTTGGGATTTAGTTCGTCAGGTTGAAATATTCGCCTTTAAAGGTCATAAAGGTGTTGTGAATTCGGTTAAATTTTCTCCTTCAGGGGACCGTATCATTTCTGCAAGTAGTGACGGTACCTTACGGGTATGGGATTTGCTTAATAAAGTTGAAATCAAGTCTATTGATGTTCATGCTGGTCCGGTTTGGTCTACGGCATTCAACCCTGATGGCACTTTAGCGATAACCGGGAGTGAAGACGGTGCCATGATTTGGGATATCGAGGAAGGAACGGAGAAGCTTCGAACCCCCTCTACTATCGGAAGGGTTCTGTCAGTTAAATTTAACCCTGATGGCAATAGATTTGTAACAGCAAGTCAAGACGGTACGGTTCGAGTATGGGACGTAGCTAGTAGTGAACAAATTGTCTCCATTGGAGACCGTGATTATAACGTGAAAACCGCTGATTTTAGCCCCGATGGTCAAAAAATAGTAACAGCGAGTGAAACGCAACCCGTGCGGATCTGGAATGCACTTGATGGAACGTTATATCGAGAATTACAAGGACATGTCGATATAGTTTGGTCGGCAACGTTCTCTCCTGATGGAAAGTCAATTGTAACGACGAGTAACAATAACATTGCTCAAGTGTTTAACGTCGAAAATGGTCGACAAAAGATAGTGTTAAGAGGACACTCAGCCGCTGTGCGTTCTGCAGCTTATAGTCCTGATAGTCGTAGAATTGCTACGGTTAGTTTCGATCTCACAACGAATATTTGGGATGGTGAAGGTGGGCAACAAATTCTAACTATCGAGTTATCTGATCCGGTTGAACCAGCAGTATTTGATCCTACTGGAACGTTAATACTCGCGGCAGTGCGGGATGGTACGGCAAAAATCTTCGATGCTACTAGCGGGGAAATTTTGCAGGTGTTTCGGGCGCATGAAGAGCCCGTACTCAGTGCAAGATTTAGCCCGGATGGCAATAGGATTGTGACCACAAGTGAGGACTGGACCGCAATGATATGGGACGTTAGAACCAATTCTAAACTACTTACGTATGAAGGGCATTCAGGTATTATTAGCCGGGCAAGTTTCAGTCCAGAAGGGAAAAAGGTGGTAACAGCTAGCCGTGACGGAACCGCCCAGGTTTGGGATACAGAAACGGGGGAAACTTTACTAGTACTGGATAATCATGGCACGTTTGTAAGCACCGCTGAATACAGCCCGGACGGTACTCGAATTGTAACGGCGGGCGGAGATAAAACTGCTCGGGTTTGGGACTCGGAAAATGGTCAAGAAGAATTGCGTTTAGATGGTCATACGGACTTTGTGCAATCAGCTGTCTTTAGCCCTGATGGTAGCAAAATAATCACGACTGGGGGTGATCGGATTGTTAGAGTCTGGGATGCAGACAGTGGACAACCTATATCGATACTTAAGGGTAATTCGAATTATGTAAGCTCAGCAGGTTTTAGCCCTGATGAAAACTGGATCGTTACTGGCTCTGATGATAACACAGCCCGAGTATGGGATGCAGCTTCTGGAGAACAAATCTTAGTACTGCAAGGGCATTCAAATTATTTAAGCTCTGCAACATTTAGCCCTGATGGTAGGCATATTTTGACGGCAAGTGGTGACAAATCGATACGTTTATGGCAATGGGAAACTCTTTCAGAATTGGTAAATGCGGCTCAAGCACGCCTCTCTAATCATTAAGTCGGTTAAACTTTCGACCGAGCAGTTGTGTTGCGGCTGGGCGTACTTACCACCCAACAGTGTCGGCGATTTCGATGGGGCGATGCAGAAGGGTTTAGGGTTGGTGGGGTAGTTAGAGATTGGAGATTGGAGACTGGAGATTAGGAGATTGAGGTAGGGTGATCCTTACCCTGGTGAATTGGTCTGCTACGCTTTCGACATTGAGTTCACCGCCGATGATGGCCAGCATTGTGCTGTGCAAGGCTAATCCTTGGCCGCTTCCCATCGGCTTTGGCGATTGAATTCCTCGGCCATTATCTTTTATACAAATCAACAACGCATCTTGAATAGCAACAGAAATCTCAAGCATAAGGGGTGTGGTCGATGCCGGATCGCGGGCGTGCCGGGCGGCGTTGCGGATGGCCTCCCGCGCTGCGTAAAATAACACTTCGCCGGTAAGCGTCGACAGCGAGCGCAGGTGTGCTTCGGCAGTCGGCTCAATTTGCCACGTTACGGCGTCGAAGGCATTGGGGAATTCATCGGCGACAACGCGATGGAGGGCAGCAACAAAGCCCAGGCGATCTAGCGTTGGGGCGGGCGATTTCGGCATTTCGCGCAGCAGATCGGAGATTTGGTGGTGGGCCTGCGTTAGCGTGTCGATGGCTTCAGCATTTGCGCCGTTGACGCCGGGCATTGCGCTCAAGCTCAGCAGCGCTGTGTGCAACTGCGGTAAGATATCGTCATGCAACACGCGGCGCGTTCGGCGGTCGAGAATTTGGCTTTCGGCCAGCCGTTGGCGCTGTAGGCTCATCAAACGGCGGGCGATTTCGGCGCTGGCCTGGGTATCGATGAGGCGTTCGCCGCCGGCTCTGGCAATTTCAATTTCTTCTTGGGTGTACAATCCGCCATCCCATTTCTGCCCTAGCCAAAAAATGCCGATGAGACCGCGCTCGCTCCACAGCGGCACTGCCCACAGTAGCCCGTCATTGTGGTGGGGGTCGAGCCGTAAACATATCTTTTCCGGCTGTAAGTTCGACAGCATTTCCGGCGGCAAAGCGGGTAATGGTCGCGTGGTCGGATAAGCGAGCGGCTGAACCAGCGGCGCAAGTGGGCCGAACGGCGTCAACATCGCCTGCTGCACGCCCAAAATATCTTCACACAGGGCTTTAAAGGGCGTTGTGCTATCGACCTCATCCGGCGGCGCTGTCGATGGGGCCAACAGATGTTCGTATAGCCGTTGACTCGTAACGAAGGGCCGCAAGCGTCGAATGTAACGGTCGCGCCAGGTGTAGGATCGCCAGTTGAGCAGGGCGAAAAAAAGGGTCATCAGCAATGTCGTTAACAGCAGCGTGTAGATGGCTCGCATCTGTAGCGTCAGGCTCCAACTGACAACCGCGCCATAGCCTACGGCCAGAACAATCGCGTTAAACCACTGCCGCTGAAACTCGCCACGGGGGAGCGTCTTGCCGGTAAAGATTTCGTAAGAGACCACGGCTTGGCCCAACAAAACAACGGCTATCGCAATGAGCGATGAAATGACCAGATCGAACCCGGCGATAATCACCCCCATCATCTTTAGATCGAGGATTATACTGCCGCGCGTTACGTTGAGCAGCACCCAGCCGATAACGCTCGCTACCAGCAGGCTGACCAGCAGCATGACGATGGTTGTTGCTACCAGCCACGGCTTGGCCCGGCGGCGGCCTTCGTCGCCCATAAGCCGCTCCGAGGCTAGCGGATGCCGCAAGGCTTGTAACGCCAAGCCAAGACATAGAATAATGTAGAGAGGATAACTAACAAGAAATAGGGACAAGCCGTTGATCTGGGCCGCCGCTGAAAAACGAAACATGACAACTTCGGTAAATGACGGCAGTGGGCTGGCCAAAGCCAACCACCCAATTAATCCTACCAGACCGCCGAAGGCCAATGCCAACCGGCCTCGCTGTTGGCGCGGCCAACGGGCGGTGCGATCATCCCAGTAGCCGGTATACCACAGCATAATCACATACCAGACAAACGGCAGCGCAATCACCGGAATCCAGCCAACGCGCCACCAGAAGTTAAGTGTGCTGCTAAAGACGCTGAGGCCATATCCCAAAATAGTCGAGTGGATGACAAAAAAGGCCGTCCCCATCAGCATGCCGCCGCCGGTCAGCCACACGCCCCAGGTGCGCCGTTCGGCGTTGAGCAGCACCGTTGCTCCCAACCAAAACTGCAATATGACATTGACCAAAGAAACAGCCAGCGTGGCCCAATCAAGAAAGAAGCTACCAGTCATTGGAATTTAGAATAGAGAATAGAGAATGAAGAATTGTTTGCTTATTTTTTGGATTATACATGAATACCTTTTGTTTTCTCTACATTCTACATTCTAAATTTTTCATTCTTTATCCCTCCCATTCTATCCATTCGCCGCGTTCGTTGATGATGCGGGGAATACCCTCGGCGTCCCAGGCGATGAGGCGACCGGCGCGGGCAATGATGGCGGCGCGGGT